>NZ_JBEZYG010000002.1:0-82750 GCF_040638385.1 Streptomyces sp. NPDC026589 | reverse complement strand
CGCAGGAACTGCACGGCCTGAGGCACCTCAGCGCAGGAGCTGCACGGCGTAGAGCCCCCCGACGCCGAGTGCCAGCACCCCCAGCAGCAGCCGCAGCGCCGTCTCCGGCAGGCGAGGCTGGAGGCGGGCGCCGAGGTAGCCCCCGCACAGTCCGCCGAGCCCGCAGACCAGGCCGAGGGACCAGTACGGTGCGATGTCGCCGGTGGTGGTCAGGGACAGCAGCGCGTACGTCCCCGCGCCGACGGCCGAGGTCACGAAGGTGGCGGCCAGCGCGGCCGGGGCGACCTTGGCCACCGGCATGCCGCGCCCCACCAGGATCGGGCCGAGGAGCGATCCGCCGCCGATCCCGTAGATCCCTCCGGCCACCCCGACCGCCATGGCGAGCCGGGTGACGGCGCGGGCCGAGGGCTCCCGACCGGCGGCCGTGCGGGAGGCGCGGCGCAGGGTCCGCAGACAGAGCCAGCCGCCCAGCGGCAGCAGCAGGACGGCGATGAGCAGCCGGAACACCGACGGGCCCGGCACCGCGAACACCCGGATCACCGCGCCGACGACGACGCCGGGAACGGTGCCGAGGACGAGCAGCCGGGTCAACGGCCCCCGCAGGGTGCCGGCCCTGTGGTGCCGCAGCAGGGCGCCGGGGCCCGCCACCACGTTGTAGAGCAGGTTGGTGGGGGTGACCGCCGGGCTGGGCACCCCGAGCACGCTGATCTGGACCGGCAGCAGGAACACCGCGCCGGAGACGCCGACCGGCGCGGTGGCCACGGAGATCAGCAGTCCGGCGGCGAACCCGAGCAGCCCGGTCGGCCAGTCCATGCGCGGCCCGCTGTCAGCGCAGGTGGGACGTGTCGTTGAGCAGGCGTACGGAGGCGTTGCCGTCCCCGTAGTAGGCGACCGTGGAGATCGAGGCCGCCGACAGCTCCATCCTGAACAGCGCCTCGGGCGGGGCTCCCAGGGCGAGCCGGACGAGCGTCTTGATGGGGGTCACATGGGTGACGAGCAGGACCGTGCGGCCCGCGTACCGGGCGACGATCCGGTCCCGGGCGGCCGCGACCCGCCCGGCGACCTCCGCGAAGCTCTCGCCGCCGCCGGTCGGGGCGGTGTCCGGGGAGGCCAGCCAGGCGGTGAGGTCGTCCCCGTACCGCTCCCGTACCTCCCCGAAGGTCAGGCCCTCCCACGCGCCGAAGTCCGTCTCGCGCAGGTCTTCGTCGATCCGGACGTCGAGGCCGAGGCGGTCGGCGACGGCCGCGGCGGTCTCGCGGCAGCGGCGCAGCGGGGAGCTGACGATCTCCTGGACGGTGCCCAGGGCGGTGAAGTGCTCGGCGGCCCGGGCGGCCTGGCCCCGGCCGGTGGCGGAGAGTTCGGGGTCGGTGCCGCCGCTGCCGGAGAACCGCTTCTCGGGCGTGAGGGCGGTCTCGCCGTGCCGGAGCAGGACGAGCGTGGCAGGTGCGCCCAGGTCGGGGGCCGATCCCCAGCCGGTCTGCGGGGCGACCACGGCGGTCGGCTGCTGCTGCTGCGAGGCTCCGGCCGCCTCCGGTGCCGTTCCGGCCGGTTGGCCGGAGGCCGGCGCGGCGGGGGCCGGTGCGGCGGGGGCCGGTGCGGCGGGGGCCGGTGCGGCGGGGACCGTGGTGTCCGGCACCCCGGGCTCCGGCACCGGGAAGAGCGTGTCGGCCGCCGGGGCGGACGCGCCACGTGCGGCGGCGAGGGCCGCACGGGCCCGGGCCGCGCCCGCGACCTGGTCGCCGGGCGGGCCCTGGGCGGGCGGCGGGGTGCTCACGGTGCCGCGCGCCGGGGTGTCGAGGGCGGCCGTCGAGGCGGACGCCTCCCACTGCCTGCCGTCGCGGCCCGCGTCCATCGCCTCGTTGGCGAGCCGGTCCGCGTGCTTGTTCTGCGCGCGCGGGATCCACTCGTACGTCACCGAGGACGGCGGCAGGACCGCGGCGGCGCGGGCCGCCAGCGGCTTCATGTCGGGGTGCTTGATCTTCCAGCGCCCCGACATCTGCTCGACGACCAGCTTGGAGTCCATCCGGACGTGGACGCGCAGCGCGTCCCCCGCGTCCGGGAACAGCGCCTTCGCGGCCGTCAGACCGGCGATCAGGCCCCGGTACTCGGCGACGTTGTTCGTCGCGACGCCGATGTACTCGGCGGCCTCGGCGAGGGGTTCGCCGGTGGCCGGGTCGATGACGACCGCGCCGTAACCGGCGGGCCCCGGGTTGCCCCGGGAGCCGCCGTCGGCCTCGACCACCACCTGGCGCGCGGCGCTCATTACAGGCCCGACTCCGAGGTGCGGACCAGGATGCGGTGGCAGTTCTCGCAGCGCAGGACGGTGTCGGGGGACGCGGCGCGCACGTCGCCGACCTCGGCCATGTTCAGTTCGAGCCGGCAGCCCTCGCAGCGGCGCTGGTAGAGCCGGGCGGCGCCGACCCCGCCCTGCTGGGCGCGGAGCTTGTCGTACAGCTTCAGCAGGTCGGCGGGGATGACCTCGGCGACGACCTGGCGGTCCTTGGTCACCGTGGCGGCCTCGGCGTCCAGCTCGGCGGTGGCGGCGTCGCGGCGGGCGGTGGCGTCGTCGACCTTGGCCTGGACGGCGGCGACCCGCTCGGTCAGCTCGGCGACCCGCTCCTGGGCGCCCTCACGGCGCTCCATGATCTCCAGGACGATGTCCTCCAGGTCTCCCTGGCGCTTGGCGAGCGAGACGATCTCGCGCTGGAGGCTCTCCAGGTCCTTGGGCGAGGAGACCGCGCCGGAGTCCAGGCGCTGCTGGTCGCGGACGGCGCGCTGGCGCACCTGGTCGACGTCCTGCTCGGCCTTGGTCTGCTCGCGGGTGGTGTCGCTCTCCTCGGTGGTGGAGGCGACCAGCAGGTCCCGCAGCTGGGCGAGGTCGCTGCCGAGCTGCTCGATCTCGGCGTGCTCCGGCAGCGAGGTGCGCTTGTGGGAGAGCTGGGCGAGACGGAGGTCGAGGGCCTGGACGTCGAGAAGTCGGATCTGGTCGGCGGGCGCGGCGTTCAGTTGGGGGCTCCAGAGGAATGGTGGGTGGTCCAGGGGTCGGTGACCTGCTTCGAGACATGGACCCGCAGGTCCCATCCGTGGCGGTCGGAAAGCGCGTCGAGCTGGGCGGCCGCCTGCTCGCACCAGGGCCATTCGGTGGCCCAGTGCGCGGCGTCGACGAGGCCGAGCGGCGAGTGCCGCACGGCTTCGGAGGCCGGGTGGTGGCGCAGGTCGGCGGTGAGGAAGGCGTCGACGCCCGCGGCGCGCACGGCGTCGAAGAGGCTGTCGCCGGAGCCTCCGCTGACGGCGACGGTGCGCACGAGCGCCTCGGGGTCGCCGGCCAGCCGGATGCCCTGCGCGGTGGCGGGGAGCCGGGCGGCAGCCCGGGCGGCGAAGGCGGCCAGGGTCTCGGGGTGGTCCAGTTCGCAGATCCGGCCCAGTCCGCGGCGGCCCTCGGGGTCGGTGGGGTCGGGGACCAGGGGCCCGGTGATCCGCAGGTCCAGGGCGCCGGCGAGGGCGTCGGAGACGCCGGGGTCGGCGGTGTCGGCGTTGGTGTGCGCGACGTGGAGCGCGATGTCGTGCTTGATGAGGGTGTGGACGACCCGGCCCTTGAAGGTGTCGGCGGCGACCGTCGTCGTCCCGCGCAGATAGAGCGGGTGGTGGGTGACGATCAGCTGGGCGCCGAGCTCCAGGGCCTCGTCGGCGATCTCGCGGACCGGGTCGACGGCGAACAGCACGCGGTCGATCTCCGTGTCCGGATCGCCGCAGACCGTCCCGACCGCGTCCCATCCCTCGGCCCGCTCGGGGGGCCAGAGGGCGTCGAGGGCGGCGATGACTTCAGACAGACGGGGCACGGGGGAAAGGCTACCTGTCCGGGGTGGTCCGTCGCCCCTGGCCGCCGGACCTGTACGCCAGGACCGGCGGCCGGACACGAATCGTTACTTCACCGCGTCGGCGCCGGAGCACGTACGGCGTCCGGACCGGGCACGTACCGCGTCGGCTCGGGGCCGGCTACTTCACCAGGTCCGCGCGGAGGTCGTCGAGGACCAGGCCGGCCGAGGTGACGCCGAGGCCCAGGTACCAGGTCTCGTCGGAGACGTCCTTGGCCCGGCCCTCCTTGACGGCCTTCAGGTTCTTCCACAGCGGGTTGGACCGGGCGGTGTCGCGCTGGGTGGCCTTCGGGTCGCCGTAGACGCCGGTGAAGATCCAGTCGGCGTCCGCCTCGTCGATCCTCTCCGGGCTGATCTCGGCGGCGAGGTCGTTGATCTGCTGGTTCTTCGGACGCGGCAGACCGACGTCTTCGAGGATCGTGCCGATGAACGAGGCCTTGGCGTAGAGCCGGAGTCGGTCGGGCAGGTAGCGGACCATCGAGACGGTCGGCTTGTCGGCGCCGATGTCGTCGCCGAGCTTCTTCGCCTTGTCCTCGTACGCGGCGAGCGCCGACTCGGCCTGCTTCGTGCGGTCCAGCGCCTGGGCGTTGAGGAGGTAGTTCTCCTTCCAGGTGAAGCCCGGACGGATGGAGAACACGGTGGGGGCGATCTTGGACAGCTCGTCGTACTTGTCCGCGGCGCGGAGCTGGCTGCCGAGGATCAGGTCGGGCCGGAGGCCCGCGATGGCTTCGAGGTTGAGGCTGTTGATCGTGCCGACGCTCTTCGGCTCGCCCGCGCCCTTCTCCAGGTAGGAGGGGATGGCCGCGTCGCCCTCGCTGGGGGCGTAGCCGACCGGCTTCAGGCCCAGGGACACCACGTTGTCGAACTCGCCGACGTCCAGCACGACCACGCGCCGGGGCGCGGCCTTGATCTCGGTCTTCCCCATGGCGTGGGTGACCGTACGGGGGAACTCGCCGGCCCCGGCGTCGGTGCCGTACGCCGCGGTCTTCTTCGCCGCGTCCGCGAAGTCCTTGCCGCCGGTGGCGACGGCGGCCTTCTTGCCGCCGCCCGCGTCGGTCTTCGCCGCGTCCCCGCCGTCACCGCCCCCGCAGGCCGACAGGGAGAGGGCGGCCGCCACGGCCAGGGCGACTGCGGCGGTACCGCGGGGTCGAAGGGACATCGCTTGCTCCAGATGGTCCGCGTACGTGCGTGGGCACGGGTTCTTGGTTAGGGCCGCCTAACCATAGACGCGGCCAACTTCACCAGCACACCCACCCCCGTCACCTCAGGAGAATCCAGACATCACCACCCTTATGTGTGAAGTCAGGTGGCTCGTGTTGTTCGGCTGGAAGTGCGAAAACTAGCTTTCGTAGCCGGAGGTGACGAGTCCATGACTGCCTGTGCCATCGAGGGCGGATCCGCCGGGGCCGCCGCGACGGCGGAACCCGAAGCGGAATCCGAAGCGGAATCCGGAACGGAACCCGACCCGACGGAGTCCGGAGCGGAATCCGGAGTGGAGTGGGGCCGGAAGAAGTACGGAGCGGAACCGGAACCGGAGGGGTCCGGCGACCCCGTGAAGTCCGCCGGGGCGGACGCTCCCGGCCTGCCCGGATTCCGCGCGGACGAGGCCGGTTCGGAGACGTCGTCCGCCATGGGCGTCCCGGCGGCGCCGGCCGGTGACGCACCGCTGCCCGGCGTCTTCACGCTCACCGCGGACGGGGCCTACGCCGCCCGGCTCACCGCGGCTCCCGGCCCGCCGGGCGAGCGCGCCTGGTATCCGGAGCGGTGGACGCTGGACGGGCCGGAGCCGTACGCGGTGCCCCTCCCCCTCGATCAGCCCGAGGAGCCGGACGCCGAGGTGGCGCCGCTCGCCGACGGGCGAGTGCTGATCCGGCGGCGGGTGGCGGACCGGCAGCAGTTCTCCCTGCTCTACCCGACAGGACCCGGGACCGGAGAAATCCTGCTGGGCGCTGTCGAGTTCGCGGAGATGACCCTGTTGCCGCCGTCGCCGGACGGGCGGTGCGTCTACGCCCTGTCGGCCGGCGACCACCACTCGTCGCTCTGGCTGGTGGCGGGCGGAGCGTTCGGGCCCGAGGAGATCGCGCGGATTCCCGGGCGCTGTTCGGGCGGGGCCTGGCTGGACCGGGCGGGCCGGCTGCTGGCGCTGGACCGGCGGGCGCCGGGCGGCGGACCGGTCAAGGCGGTCGCCGTCGACCTGGGGCGGGGGGCCGAGGTGACGCCGCTGCTCCAGATCGCGCCGGACAGCGACGACCGGCTGCTGCTCGCGGACGCCGACAGCGGGCTGCTGTTGATCCGCTCGGACGCCCCGGGACACGACCGGCTCGGCTGGGGGGTGCTGGGGAGCTGTCTGCCGGTCAGGTTCCCGGAGTGCCTGCGCCTCGCGGACGCGGCGGTGACGCCGTTCGCGGTGCAGCCGGGCCAGATGCTGATGCCGGAGAGCTGCGCGGTGGCGCTGCGGATCGACGGGGCGGCGGGCAGCCGGCTGGGGGTCTGGCGGCCGGCGGGACGCCGGCTGCACCAGTTCGCCGCCCCGCTGGGCTGGGCGCCGGGGGCTGGGTACTGGAGCCGGGACGGGGTGCTGCGTCTCCCGTACACGAACGCCGCGACACCCTGCGGCGTGGCGATGCTGGACGCGCCCGGAGACGTGGAACCCTCTTCCGAGACCGGCCGTCCGGGTGACGCGGAGGGCGGAACGCAACCGTCCGCCGCCGTCTCCGCTCCTGCTGTGTGTAAGCCCGTTCCGTTGGGGCAGGCGCCCCTGCACCGAGCCGCTCGATCTGATTAAGATCGGGATCCTGGGCTACGCCGCCGTATCGGGCGGGTACCGACGGTGACCACGTCGGATGGCGGCGGCGGGGCTTGCGACACACGTAGGCGCGACACAAGTAAGCGATCACAACGGGGTGACTTCCCACATGTCCGAAGCACGGATCGACACGAACCAGCGGCGCACGACGGGGGCGGACGAGGGGGCCGGGACCGGCGGTTCCGGAAGGCACCGAGGGGGTGCGTCGGCGGAGAACACGTCGGCGCAGCCGCACGGTCGCCACCGCCGGCCCGCCGACGAGGAGTCCAGGGCGGCCTGAGAGCCGCTCGGCAGGCGCGTTCGGCACGACGGGAGGGCCCGGACCGGCGGACGGCGGATGCTGTTGGCACCAACAGCGTCCGGCGGACGGCCGGCCGGGCCCTTCCGTGTGCCGCCCTCCCTCGCTACCGCCGCTTCAGGCCGAGGACTTCGGCGGCGGCGAAAGTCTCGTTCGGGGGCCGGTCCGCGTAGTACGGGGTGAGCAGCCCGTCCAGCTCCGCGAAGGTGAAGGTCTCCTTCACCGTGTCGAACCGGGCGGCCACCCGGGGCCGTTCGACGACGGCGACCATCCCCCCGTGCACGACGAGCAGTTGCCCGTTGACCCCGGCCGCCGCCGGTGAGGCGAGATAGCCGACGAGCGGGGACACGTGCTCGGGCGCCAGGGGGTCGAGGGCGCCGTCCGCCGGTTCCTGCAAGCCTGCGAACACGTCCTCGGTCATCCGGGTGCGGGCGCGCGGGCAGATGGCGTTGGCGGTGACGCCGTACTTGGCGAGGGCGAGCGCGGTGGAGGTGGTGAGGCCGACGATGCCGCCCTTGGCGGCCGCGTAGTTGGGCTGGCCCGCCGAGCCCGCGAGGAACGCCTCCGAGGAGGTGTTGACGATCCGCCCGTAGACCGGTCCGCCGGTCTCCTTGGAGCGGGCGCGCCAGTGGGCGGCGGCGAAGTGCGTGGTGTTGAAGTGGCCCTTGAGGTGGACGCGGATCACCGCGTCCCATTCCTCCTCGGTCATCGAGAAGACCATCCGGTCGCGCAGGATGCCCGCGTTGTTGACCAGGATGTCGAGCCGGCCGTAGGTGTCGGTCGCCAACGCGACGAGCGCGCGGGCCTGTTCGTGGTCGGAGACGTCGCCGAGGTGGGCCGTGGCCTGCCCGCCGGCGGCGCGGATCTCGGCGGCGACCTCCTCGGCGGGGGCGGCGGACGCCTCGCCGGAGCCGTCGCGGCCGGGCTGCCCGTAGTCGTTGACGACGACGGCCGCGCCGAGGCGGGCCAGTTCCAGGGCTTCGGCCCGGCCGAGGCCGCGGCCCGCGCCGGTGACGATCGCGGACAGTCCGTCCAGCGGAAGGGGAAATGACATGGGAATCCTCAACGTCGTGGGCCGGGCGCCGGGTTCAGAGCTCGATGCAGGTACGCAGCGACTCGCCCGTGCGCATCTGGTCCAGGGCGTCGTTGACCCCGTCCAGCCGGACCCGGTGGGTGATCATCGACTCCAGGTCGATGCGGCCCGCCCGCCAGAGCGCGATGGCCCGGTCGAAGGAGCGCAGGACGTCCCCGCCGCCGTACATGGAGGGCAGGATGCGCTTCTCGTCGAAGAACAGCTCGAACATGTTGACCTGGAAGTTGTCGTCCATGGCCCCGGCCCCGACGACGCACAGGGTGCCGCCGCGGCGGGTGTTCTCGTAGGCGGTGCGGGCGGTGGCGGACTTGCCGACGACCTCGAAGACGTAGTCGAAGCCCTCGCCGCCGGTGATCCGCTGCTTGGCGTCGGCCAGCCCGTCGGGGGCGACGGCCTCCGTCGCGCCGAAGCGGAGGGCGGCCTCGCGGCGGGAGGCGACCGGGTCGACGGCGATGATCTGCGCCGCGCCCTGGACCCGCGCGCCCTGGATCGTGGAGATACCGACGCCGCCGCAGCCGATCACCGCCACCGATGAACCGGCCTCCACCTTCGCCGTGTTGATGGCCGCGCCGAGGCCGGTGGTGACCCCGCAGCCGATCAGGGCGGCGATCTCGAACGGTACGTCGTCGGGGATCGGCACGGCGGAGCCCGCGCCGACGACGACCTCCTCGGTGAAGGTGCCGGTGCCCGCGAAGCCGAAGACGTCGCCGCCGGGGCGCTTGAAGTTCGGGGTGCCCGCGTTCATGAAACCGGCGAGGCAGAGCTGGGTCTGGCCGCGTTTGCAGGACGGGCACTCCCCGCAGGCGGGCAGCCAGCAGACGAGGACCCGGTCGCCGGCGCTCAGCCCGGTCACCCCGTCGCCGACGTCGATGACCTCGCCGGCCCCCTCGTGACCGGGGATGAAGGGGGCTGGCTGCGGAAGGACGCCGCTCATCGCGGAGACGTCCGAGTGGCAGAGGCCGGTGGCACGGATGCGGAGCTTGACCTTTCCCGGGCCGAAGCCCACCGCCTCGACGTCGTCGAGGACTTCGAGCTTCTCCTGGCCTGTCTCGTGCAGTACGGCTGCGCGCATGGGTACGGCTCCCCTCACATCGTCATCTAGATCAGGGTTCTGCTGTGCTCAGGCGGGTTCGACGGCGGGCTTGTCCAACGTCAGGAGTGTTCGACGACCGTGTCGGCGAGGACCGGCGCGTCGTCCCGCTCGGCGGCGGCGACCGTCACCTGGACGCGGCCGTCCCCGGTCCACATCCGGATCCGGAGGGTCTCGCCGGGGAAGACCACGCCGGCGAAACGGGTGCGGTAGGCGGTGATCCGGGAGACGTCGCCGTCCAGCAGGGTGTCGGTGACCGCCTTCAGCGTCATGCCGTACGTGCACAGTCCGTGCAGGATCGGCCGGTCGAAGCCGGCCAGCTTCGCGAAGGCGGGATCGGCGTGCAGCGGGTTCCAGTCCCCCGAGAGACGGTAGAGCAGCGCCTGGTCCTCGCGGACGGCCCGCTCCACCGTGCGGTCGGGGGCCCGCTCCGGCGGGGTGAGGCGGTCGGAGGGGCCGCGTTCGCCGCCGAAGCCGCCCTCCCCCCGTACGAAGATCTGGGCGTCGTTCGTCCACAGCGGCCCGTCGCCGTCACTCGCCTCGGTACGCAGCACGATGACGGCGGCCTTGCCCTTGTCGTACACCGCCGCGACCTTCGAGGTCTGCACGGCGCTGCCGGTGGCCGGGATCGGGCGGTGGACGCGCAACGACTGTCCGCCGTGCAGGACCGCGGCGAGGTCCACGTCGATCCCCTGCGCCCCCATGCCGCCGAAGGCGGCCGTGCCGGCGCCCGCGACGGTGGCGAAGCTCGGCAGCACCTGGAGCCGGGACTCCAGGGTGTAGCGCAGTTCGTCGGGGTCGGTGGCGGGGCTGCCCGCGCCGAGACCCAGGTGGTAGAGCTGGACGTCCTTGTGGTCCCAGCCGATCTCGGCTCGGCGGGGTTCGGCGGCGACTGCCGCCCGGGCATCAATGGGCATGACGGAGCAGCTCCTTGACGGTCCTGGTCGGTGGGAAGACCTCGGTGCGGCCGTCCGCACCGCCGGCCGCACCGAGGTCGTGCGGTGACCGGCAGGGCACGCCCTTCTAGAACGCGTTCTAGCCGATGGCCCATGTATAACGCAGGCCACGGAAGTTGGGAAGACTGCTGACGTCCCGTCAGAACAATGTGGGGCGCCCGGGTCACCCCGTCGTCGCGGCCCCGATCGGAAGGTCCGCCGGCGGGCGGGGCCTGCGATGGTTCGGAAGCCAGATCAGCATCACGACCACCCCGGCCAGCAGGACCCCGGTCGCGGTACGGAAGGCCAGCGCGTATCCGGCGGCGACCTCGGCCGCGTCGGCGGAACCCGCGGTGCGCGCGGCGGCGACCGTGGAGAGCACCGAGAGGCCCAGCGCACCGCCCATGGTGCGCGAGGTGTTGACCAGGCCGGAGACGAGTCCGGCGTCCCCCGGCTCCGCGCCGGAGGTGGCGAGGGTGGCGAGCGGGGTGGAGGCGAGACCCGCACCGGTCATCATCAGGACGCCGGGCAGACAGATAGCGGTGAGGTAGGAGCCCTCCACGCCCATCGTGGACTGCCAGCCGAAGCCCGCGGCGGTGATCAGGACCCCGGCGACGGCGAGGCTCTTGGCCCCGGCGCGCACCATGAGGCGGGGGGCCAGCTTGGAGCCGATGATGACGGCGGCCGAGGTCGGCATCAGCGCGAGACCGGCCTGCAACGGCGTGTAGCCCAGGACGTTCTGGGCGTACACCGTCATGAAGTACCACATGGAGAACGTGGCCGATCCCATGAGCAGCATCGACACGTTGGCCGAGGACACCGCCCGTACGGAGAACACACGCAGCGGGATCAGCGGGACGGCGGTACGCGCCTCGACCAGCACGAAGGCGGCCAGCAGCACGACCCCGGAGAGCAGCGGCACCAGGGTGACGGCGGCCGCCCAGCCCTCGACCTCGGTCTGGACGATGCCGTACGCGACGGCGGCGAGGCCCGCGGTGACGAGGACCGCGCCCAGGAAGTCGATGCGGCGGCGGTCGCCCGCGCGGCCCTCGGTGATCCGCAGGGCGGCGGCGACCAGGACGATCGCGCCGATGGGCACGTTGATCAGGAGGACCCAGCGCCAGGAGAGGGCGTCGGTGAGGACGCCGCCGATGAGCCCGCCCGCCGCGCCGCCGCCGGCGCCGACCGCCATCCATGTGCCGATCGCCTTCGTCCGGGCCGGCCCTTCGGGCACCGCCGCGGTGAGGATGGTGAGGGTGGCGGGAGCCAGGACGGCGGCCCCGAGGCCCTGTGCGGCACGGGCGGCGAGGAGCTGCCAGCCCTCCTGGGCGAGGCCGCCCGCGAGCGAGGCGGCGGTGAAGACGCCGAGCCCGACGAGGAACATCAGCTTGCGCCCGTAGATGTCGGCGGCCCGCCCGCCCAGGAGCATGAACCCGGCGAACGCGATGGAGTAGGCGTTGACGACCCACTGGAGGCCCCCCGCGCTCAGCCCCAGGTCGGCCCGCATGGAGGGCAGGGCCACATTGACGACGGAGACGTCGAGGACGACGAGGAACTGGCCGGTGCAGGCGGCGAGCACGACCGCCCAGGTGCTGGGACGTATTCGGGAGGTGAGCAACGGGGCGGAGGCGGGCGCGGAGACGTCAGGCATGAACGTCATGGTCGCAGGCGGCAGATGGCCCGTACATCAGGTATCGGGAGCCACGCCCCGGGCCGCCGGCCGCCGGACACCGGTCGTCGGCGTGGGCACACCCCCCACATCCCCCATATCGCCGCATACGGCCCTCATAGTGGTGGGTTATGAGTACGGAGAACGCTGACGTGTCCCCCGGCCGGTCTCCCTCCGGCCCCGCGGATTCCGGTGAGGGGCCCGGGACGGACTCCTCACCGGACCGGGTGGTGGTGACGATCGGGGTGCTGGGCGTCGTCGGGATCGTCCTGTGGGCGGCCCTCGGCAAGGACACCTTCCAGAGCGCGTCGGACGCGGCCCTCCCCTGGGTGCTCGACAACTTCGCGTGGCTCTTCGTCATCGCCGCCGACGTCTTCCTGGTGCTGTGCCTCATCATCGCCTTCAGCCGCTTCGGCCGGATCCGGCTCAGCAGGGACGACTCCCCGCCGGAGTTCTCGAACTTCTCGTGGATCGCGATGATGTTCAGCGCGGGCATGGGCATCGGGCTGATCTTCTACGGCGTCGGGGAGCCCGTCTCGCACTATCTGAGCCCGCCGCCCTTCAGCGGGGCCGAACCGCAGACGGCGGGCGCCGCGAGCACCGCGATGGAGTACTCCTTCTTCCACTGGACGCTGACTCCGTGGGCGATCTACGGCATCGTGGGCCTGGCGCTGGGCTACGCGAGCTTCCGCATGGGCCGGGGCAACCGGTTGAGCGCCGTGTTCGTGCCCCTCATCGGCGAACGCAGGGCGAACGGCGTCCTCGGCAAGGTGCTGGACCTGCTCGCCGTCTTCGCCACGGTCTTCGGTACCGCGACGAGCCTGGGACTGGGCGCCCTCCAGATCGCCATCGGACTCGATCTCACGGCGGGCGTCGAACAGGGCACCGGCGTCGAGCTGACGATCATCGCCGTGCTCGGCGCGGCCTTCGTGGTCTCCGCCTTCACCGGGCTGCACGGCGGGGTGAAATGGCTCAGCTCGATCAACCTCGTCATCGCCGCGGCCCTCATGGTCTTCGTGTTCGCCGCGGGTCCGACCGTCTACCTCCTGGACGTGCTGCCGTCCTCGGTCGGCGGCTACCTGAACGACCTCCTCCCCATGGCCTCGCGCACCGGCGCCTTCGGCGGCCAGAGCTGGCTGGGCACCTGGACGATCTTCTACTGGGCCTGGTGGCTGTCCTGGGCGCCCTTCGTCGGTACCTTCATCGCGCGCATCTCCAAGGGCCGCACGATCCGCGAGTTCCTCCTCGCCGTGCTGCTCGTGCCGAGCGGGGCGACCGCCCTGTGGTTCGTGGTGCTCGGCGGGACCGGTATCCGCCTCGCCGAGACAGGCGTCGTCGACATGGCCGAGAAGGCGAAGGAGGGGACGGAGGCGACCCTGTTCGCGATGCTCGACGCCCTGCCGGTCAGCACGGTGACGGCGTGGGCCGCGATGATCCTGATCATGATGTACTTCGTCACCAGCGCGGACTCCGCCTCCCTGGTCATGGGTTCGCTGACCAGCAGGGGAGCCCTGCACCCGCGGCGCTGGCTCGTCGTCACCTGGGGCCTCCTCATGGCGGCGGTCGCGGCGGCCCTGTTGGTCGCCGGCGGCCTGGAGTCCCTCCAGAGCGCGACGATCCTGGTGGCCCTGCCCTTCGTCGTGGTGATGCTCTTCCTGTGCTGGTCCCTCCTGCGGGAGCTGCGGACCGACCCGGCCGGCGGGCCCAAGCGCAGCGAGGGCCTGCACGGTATGCGCGACGCGGTGCGGGTCATGGTCGGTGAGGAGCTGAGCAACCAACCGGGGTCCCGCCACCGCCATCTGCGGCGCGCGGCCTCGGCCCGCACGACGAACGCCGAGGACGACCGGGACGGGGAGGGGCGCGGGGAGGGGCGCCAGGCAGACGGGCCCTCCGGGCGGGAGAGCTGACGAGCGGCCCAGGGGGCGGGGGAACCGCCCCCGGCCCCGGGAGCCTCAGCCGCGCCGCAGCAGCGTGACCACCGCCGCCCCGCCGAGGCCGATGTTGTGGGCGAGGGCGGTCCGTGCGCCGGGCACCTGGCGGGCGCCGGCCTCGCCGCGCAGTTGCCAGGTCAGCTCGGCGGCCTGGGCGATGCCGGTGGCGCCCAGCGGGTGGCCCTTGGAGATCAGCCCGCCGGACGGGTTCACCACCCACCGCCCGCCGTAGGTAGTCGCCCCGGACTCGACGAGCGTGCCGGACTCCCCCTCGCCGCACAGGCCCAGCGCCTCGTAGGTGAGGAGTTCGTTGACGGAGAAGCAGTCGTGCAGCTCGATGACGTCGAGGTCGTCCGGGCCGAGGCCGGAGGCCGCGTAGACCTGCTGGGCGGCGGCCCGGGACATCGGGGCTCCGACCGCGTCGATGCAGCTGCCGGAGGCGAAGGAGGCCCCGGTGTCGGTGGTCATGGCCTGGGCGGCGATCTCCACCGCCCGCTCCGCCAGACCGTGCCGTTCGACGAACCGCTCGGAGACGACGACGGCCGCCGCCGCCCCGTCGGAGGTGGGCGAGCACTGGAGTCGGGTGAGGGGGCGATGGACGGTGCGGGCGGCGAGGACCTCCTCGACCGTGTACGGGTCCTGGAACTGGGCGTACGGGTTGTTCACCGAGTGCCGGTGGTTCTTGGCCCCGACCGCGGCGAGCTGCGCGGGCGTCGTCCCGTACCGCTCCATGTGCTCGCGGGCCGCGTTGCCGAAGATCTGGGCGGTGGGCGGGGACGTCGCGAAGCCGTGGGCGGCGGCCATGATCCCATAGTGCCGGGCGACCGGCGATGCCGCGAAGTCGCCGCCGGCGTCCGCGCCGCCGCCCAGCGAGCCGCGGGCCATCTTCTCGAAGCCGACCGCGAGGACGCAGTCGCTGCCGCCGCCCTCGACGAACTGCCGGGCCAGCATCAGGGCGGTGGAGCCGGTGGCGCAGTTGTTGTTGACGTTGTAGACGGGGACGCCGGTCAGGCCCAGTTCGTAGACGGCCCGCTGTCCGGCGGTGGAGGCCTGGAAGCAGTAGCCGACGGGGACCTGTTCGACCTGGTCGTAGCGGACGCCCGCGTCGTCGAGGGCTGCGGCGCCCGCCTCGCGGACCATGTCCCAGTACTGCCAGTCGCGGGTCTCGGGCTTCTCGAACCTGGTCATGCCGACGCCGACGATGTAGGCGTTCATGGTGCGACTCCTTCTGGTCCGGTGCGGTCGGTCCCGGGGAACGTCGTGTGCGGTCGGTCCGGGGGGGCGTCGTGTGCGGTCGGTCCGGGGGGCGTCGTGTGCGGTCAGTCCCCGGGGGGCGTCGTGTGCGGTCAGTCCCGGGGGAGGCCGAGGATCCGTTCGGCGACGACGTTGAGCTGGATCTGGGTGGTGCCGCCCGCGATGGTCAGGCAGCGCGACATCAGGAAGCCGCGGAGGGCCCGCTCCCCCGCCGCCGGCTCGTCCACCGCCCCGTCCGGGCCGAGGAGTTCGAGGGTGAGTTCGGCGACCTTCTGCTGGTGGAGGGTCTGGACGAGTTTGCGGACCGAGGCCCCGGCGCCAGGTTCGCGGCCGGAGACCTGCTGGAGCGTGGTGCGCAGTCGGACGCAGGCGAGCGCGTGGGCCTCGGCGGTGAGCGCGCCGATCCGGGCGCGGGTGGCCCCGTCCAGCCCGGCCGAGCGGGCGATCAGGGCTTCGAGTCCGCTGTCGAAGGTCATCTGGTCGGCCATGTGGACGCGTTCGTTGCCCAGGGTGTCGCGGGCGACCCGCCAGCCGCCGCCGACCTCGCCGACGACGGCGTCGGCGGGCAGCAGGACGTCGTCGAAGTACACCTCGTTGAAGAGGGCCTCGCCGGTGATCTCCTTGAGCGGGCGGATGTCGATGCCTTCGGCGTTCTCCATGTCGACCAGGAAGTAGGTGAGTCCGCGGTGCTTGGGCGCGTCCGGGTCGGTGCGGGCCAGCAGGATGCCGTGGTCGGCGGTGCGGGCGGCGCTCGTCCAGACCTTCTGCCCGGTGATCCGCCACCCCTCGTCGGTCCGTACCGCGCGGGTGCGCAGCGCGGCGAGGTCGGATCCGGCCTCGGGCTCCGAGAAGAGCTGGCACCACTGGAGGTCGCCGCGCAGGGTGGCCGGCAGATAGCGCTCCCGCTGTTCCTCGGTTCCGTACGCGATGAGGGACGGCACCACCCAGGTGGCGATGGACAGGTCGCTGAGGCGGATGCCCTGTTCCCTCGCCTCCTGCTGGATCGCCAGCTGCTGTACGGGTCCGGCGTCCAGTCCGTACGGGGCGGGGAGGTGCGGGGCCGCGTAACCGGTGGCGGCGAGGGCGCGGCGGGCCCCGGCCGGTGTCAGGCCCCGGGCCGCGGCGAGGTGGGGGCGGGCCTCGGCGCGGTGGCCGTCGGCCTCGGCGGGGATTTCCAGGGCCAGTTCGCGGCGGGCTCCGGCCTCGGCGAGGCGGGCGGCGCGCAGCCGGTGCGGGTCGGCGGCGCCGAGGAGCTGGCGGGCGAGGACGGCCCGGCGCAGCTGGAGGTGGGCGTCGTGCTCCCAGGTGAAGCCGATGCCGCCGAGGATCTGGATGGCGTCCTTGGCGCAGGTGTACGCGGCCTCGGGTGCGGTGGCGGCGGCGAGCGCGGCGGTGAGCCCGCGCGCCGCGGGCTCCGTGCCGTCGGACCGGGCGGGTTCGCCGGCGGAACCCGCCGCCCCGGACCGGCCGGGGGCTGACCGGGCGGATTCGTCTGCGGCGTGGGCGGACTCGTCGGCGGCGCGGGCCGCGTCCCAGGTGAGGGCGCGGGCCTGTTCGAGGCGGACGAGCATGTCGGCGCAGAGGTGCTTGACCGCCTGGAACGCCCCGATGGGCCGTCCGAACTGCTCGCGTACGGTGGCGTGTCCGACGGCGGTGTCCAGGCTCCGGGCGGCGCTCCCGCAGGCGTCGGCGGCGAGGAGCACGGCGGCCAGGTCGCGGACGAGCGCGGAGTCCAGGGGCAGCACCCGGTGCGCCGGTACGAGGACGGCGTCGGCGCGCACCTCGGCGGTGGGCCGGGTCGGATCGACGCTGCGGTGCGGGCGCACGGCGATCCCCTCGGCCCCGGCGTCGACGAGGAACCAGCGCTCGCCGCCGGGGGTGGCGGCGGGCAGCAGGAGCAGGTCGGCCGCCTCGGCCGTCAGGACGGGCGGGGCCGCGCCGAAGAGCCGGTGGCCGCCTTCGGCGGGGGTGGCGGTGAGGCTGCCGGGTGCGAGGGCGAGGGCGGCGGTGCGGTCCCCCGCGGCGAGCTCCCGGAGCGGTCCGTCCAGCTCCTCGGCCCCGGCGGCCACCGCGTGGCGCAGCACGGCGGAGGTGAGCGCGGTCGCGAGGTAGGGGCCGGGCAGCGAGGCGTACGCGGCCTCCTCCAGGACGACGGCGAGGTCGAGGAGGCCCCCGCCGCCACCTCCGTACGCCTCGGGCAGATGGATGCCGGGGAGCCCCTGCGCGGCGAGCCCCTCCCAGTGCGCCGGGCGCACACCGGGGGCGGCCGGGCTCCCCGCGTCGAGGATCCTGCGCACCTCGCCGGGTGGTGCGGCGCGGGCCAGCCATCCCCGCACGGAGTGCGCCAGCGCGCGGTGCTCCTCGGTGATCCCGATGCCGGTACCGATGCGGGTGCCTGCGCCTGTGCCTGTGCCGATGCCCATACGAGTCCTCGCCGGTCGGGGCCGCTGGAACGGCGCAAGAGTAGAACACGTTTCAATCTGACGGAAGGTCAGGAGACCGGTGGATCCGGACCGGAATAGGGCACGGCCGGGAAGCGTTCACCATGCATGCACTTGGGGGGAGCCCGGGTGGTGACGCTGCCCGGAGGCCCCACGTATGCGACGGACGAAACAGATACGGACCAAACAGATACGGCGCCCCGGGGAGCTCTCCGAGCCGCGCGAGGCGCGCTCCGGCCCCCTCGTGCCCGTCCTCGCCTTCGCCGGCATCACCGTCGCGGTCATGCAGACCCTGCTCGTCCCGGTCATCAAGGACCTGCCGGTCCTGCTGGACACCGACCCGGCCAACGCCACCTGGGTGATGACCGCCACCCTGCTCGCGGGCGCCGTCTCGACGCCGATCATGGGGCGGCTCGGCGACCTGTACGGCAAGCGGCGAATGCTGCTCGCCTCCCTCGCCGTCATGGTCATCGGCTCGCTGATCTGCGCCTCCACCGACGACCTGGTCGTGATGATCACCGGCCGCGCGCTCCAGGGCTTCGCCATGGGCGCCATCCCGCTCGGCATCGGCATCATGCGCGACGAGCTGCCGCGCGAGAGGCTCGGCTCGGCGATGGCCCTGATGAGCTCATCGATCGGGGTGGGCGGCGGGCTCGCGCTGCCCGCCGCCGCGCTGGTCGCCCAGCACGCCGACTGGCACGCGCTGTTCCTCGGCTCGGCAGGGCTCGGACTGCTCGCGATGGCGCTCACGTACGCACTGGTCCCCGAGCCGCCGCTGCGCGCGCCCGGCACCTTCGACGTGATCGGCGCCCTCGGGCTCTCGCTCGGCCTGGTCCTTCTCCTCCTGCCGGTCACCAAGGGCAGCGACTGGGGGTGGACCTCGGCCCCGACCCTCGGGCTGCTCGCCGCGTCCGTCGCCACGCTGGTGCTGTGGGGCCTGTTCGAACTGCGCGTCCCGGCGCCGCTCGTCGACCTGCGCACCAGCGCCCGCCGCGAGGTGCTCCTCACCAACCTCGCCTCGATCATGGTCGGGGTCGCCTTCTACGCGGTCTCCCTGGTCCTGCCGCAACTGCTCCAGCTGCCCACGTCCACCGGCTACGGCCTCGGGCAGTCCATGGTGGTCGCCGGGCTCTGCGTGGCCCCGCTCGGCGTGACGATGATGTTCGTCGCCCCGCTGTACGCCCGGATCTCGGCCCGCCGGGGCCCCAAGACCACGCTGATGCTCGGCATGCTGGTCATCGCGGTCGGTTACGGGGCCGGGCTCGGGCTGCTCTCCGCCGCCTGGCAGACCGTGCTGATCGCCGTGGTGCTCGGCGCCGGCATCGGCCTCGCGTACTCCTCGCTGCCCGCCCTGATCATCGGGGCCGTCGACCCGTCGGAGACCGGCGCGGCCAACGGCCTCAACACCCTGATGCGGTCCATCGGCACCTCGGTGTCGAGCGCCGTCATCGGCATGGTGCTGGCCAACACCTCCGTGACGGTGGGCTCGGTCCAGGTGCCGTCCATGGAGGGCTTCCGGATCTCGTTCCTGATCGCCATGGGGGCGGTGCTGATCGGCCTGGTGCTGGCGGCGTTCCTGCCCTCGCAACGGCCCTCCGCCCACCCGGTGCTCCTGGCGAGCAGCGCGGGCGACGGGCGGGCCCCGCAGACCGCGCGGGCCGCCGGGGCCGGGGCCGGGCGCGGTCAGCACACCGGAGCGTCGAACCGCGGCACCGTCGTGAGCAGCCGGGACACGTCGGACCCCGGCAGGAGCTCCTGAGGCTCGGCCGCGCGGGAGAACAGCCGGGCGGGGCGGGCGCCCTGGACGTGGGCCCGCCCCCCGTCGACGCGGAGCCAGGAGCCCTCGCGCAGCCCGAGCACGGGTACGTCGTTGTCCTCCAGGAACTCGGTGAGCCGCTCCTCGCGGGTCTCGCCCTTGTGGGTGCTGGCCGGGTCCGGGTCCAGATAGTGCGGGTTGATCTGGAACGGGACCAGGCCCAGCGTCTCGAAGGACGGCGGCTGCACGATGGGCATGTCGTTGGACGTCCGCAGGGTCGGGGCGGCCATGTTGGTCCCGGCGCTGGCGCCCATGTAGGGCAGCCCGCCCCGCACCGCGTCGCGCACGGCCTCGCGCAGACCGGTGCGGTAGAGGGCGGCGAGCAGCCGGAAGGGAGTTGCCGCCGCCGATGAACACGGCGTCGGACGCGGCGAGTTCGGCGACCGGGTCGGGGTTCTCATGGACGCCGCGCACGGTGATGGCGGACGGCTCCAGAGCCTCGCGGACCCGGGTGGTGTACGCGGTGTGATCGGCGAGCGCGTACGGCACGAAGGCGAGTCGGGCGTTCGCGGGGAGGAACGCGGTGACGGTGTCCAGGGCGTGTTCCAGGTAACCGCAGCCGTACTGGGTGGAGTTGGAGAGCAGCAGCAGATTCACGGGGTTCCTCGGGTACGTGAGGTACATCGGGCACATCGGCTCGGCCAGGCGGATCGGGTCGGCCAGGCGGATCGGGTCGATCAGGTGGTGCGGACCGGTCAGGCGGTGCGGACCGGCAGGCGGTGCGGGTCGGCAGGCGGTGTGGGTCGGTCAGGCGGTGTGGGTCGGCCAGGCGGAGCGGACCGGTCAGGCGGATCGGGGCCGCCGGGCGCGGGGCTTCGGCCGCTGCGGCGGGTGGGTGAGGCGCTGCTCCAGCAGCTGGGCCGCGTGGCGCAGCGCGTCGAGCCGGTCCTCGGGCGCCCCCCGGAACCGGTCCTCCCCGCCGCCGAGGCTGAGGCTTCCGTACGGCTCGCGCCCCAGGAACACCGGTACGGCCACGGTGGCGATCCCGGTGTCGTACTCGCCGACCGTCCAGGCGTAGCCCTGGGCCCGGATCTTGATGAACTCCCGTTCCAGCAGGTCCGGTTCGGTGACGGTGCGGTCGGTGAAGCGGGCCATGGGGCGGCCCCGGAAGAGCCGGTGGCGCTGCTCGTCGGGCAGATAGGCGTAGTACGACTTACTGGTCGCGCCCGCGTGCGCGGGGTAGAGCTCGCCGACCAGCGGGTAGTAGCGCAGCGGTCCGGTCTCGCCCTCCTCGGCGGCCACGCAGCGCATGTGGAAGCTGTCCGGAAGGCAGAACAGGACCGTGTCGCCGGTGGTCCGGCGCAGCTCCTCCAGGACCGGACCGGCCAGCAGCTCCAGCGAGCCCGAGCGCTCCCAGAGCCGGCCGAGCCGCAGCACGGCGGGGCCGATGCGGTAGCGGCGGGTGGCCGGATCGGAGACCAGGAAGCCCCGGCCCGCCAGGGTGGCGAGCAGCCGCTGGGCGGCGGAGGTGTCCCAGCCGAACTCCTCGGCGACCTCGGTGACGCCCCAGTCGGGCCGGGTGCGCTCGAAGGCGAGCAGCACCAGGAGCGCCCGGTCGACGGTTTGCAGCGCCCCGGCGGGCGTACGCCGGTCCAGATCGAATTCGGCCATCGTCATCTCACCATTCAGACCAGAATTGCATATAGCGGGAAACAGTTGCGCTCAACGCTATCCGATCCCGAATGTTGCCTCAGCACCCCGCCCCGCGCTCTCCCCCGTCGAGCGCCGGGCGGGTGTCAGGATCAGGAGAAGAGCCCCCATGTTGAAGTACGTACTGGACATCGTCGAGCTGCTGGACGATCCCCAGGTCACTGGCAAGACGGTCGTCGGGTACCTCGACGCCGCAGCGGGGGCCGAGGGCTCGTCGGCGCAGGTCACCACCGTCATGGGTGACCAGGGCTCGACGGACTTCGTGCTCGTCCGCATCCCCGGCTCCCACGGCCGGACGGCGGGCGGCAGCGCCCGCACCCTCGGTGTGGTGGGCCGGCTCGGCGGTATCGGCGCCCGGCCCGAGGTGACCGGTCTGGTCTCCGACGCCGACGGCGCGGCCTCCGCCATCGCCACGGCCGCCAAGCTGCTCGACATGCGCCGTCGCGGCGATGTGCTGCCCGGCGACGTGATCGTCGCCACCCACATCTGTCCGAACGCGCCGACCGAGCCGCACGACCCGGTGCCGTTCATGGGCTCGCCCGTGGACATCGCCACGATGAACCGGCACGAGGTGACCGCCGACATGGAGGCCGTGCTCTCCATCGACACCACCAAGGGCAACCGGATCATCAACCACAAGGGCCTGGCTCTGTCGCCCACCGTCAAGGAGGGCTGGGTGCTCCGGGTCAGCGAGCAGCTCGGCGAGCTGCTGGCCGTGGTGACCGGTGAGCCGTTGGTCACATACCCGGTGACCACCCAGGACATCACGCCGTACGGTAACGGTGCACACCACATCAATTCGATCCTCCAGCCCGCCACCGCGACCGCCGCTCCGGTCGTCGGTCTCGCGGTCACCTCGGCCGCCGCGGTACCGGGCTGCCAGACGGGCGCGAGTCACGAGAGCGACATCGCGTCCGCCGCCCGCTACGCCGTGGAGGTCGCCAAGGGCTTCGGCGCCGGGCAGCTGGACTTCCACGACGCGGTGGAGTTCGACAACCTCGTCAACCGCTACGGGTCGCTGGCTCACCTCCAGACCCTCGGCCGCACCACCCAGGAGTCCTGATGGCATCCGCCCACCGGGCCGACGCCACGGCCCCCGAAGCCAAGAGCATCGGCAGCGACGACTACTCCCTCTCGCGGGTCCCGCGCGACAAGCGCTTCGGCTTCTGGTCCATGCTCCTGCAGTGGCTGGCCCAGTCCGGCTCGATCTCCCAGTTCACGCTGGGCGCCACCATCGGCGTCGGCATGACCTTCGGGGACGCCTTCCTCGCCTTCACGCTCGGCGCGGTGATCCTGGAGATCGTGATCTTCGCGATCGGTCTGGCCGGCATGCGCGAGGGTCTGGCGACCCCGATGCTCACCCGCTGGACGGGCTTCGGCCGCAACGGTTCGGCACTGGTCAGCTTCGTCATCGCGGTCAGCCTGGTCGGCTGGTTCGGCGTCCAGAACACGATCTTCGGCAACAGCGTCTCGGCGCTGGTCGGCGGACCGTCCTGGATGTGGTGCGTGATCGCGGGCATCGCCATCACGGGCCTGGTGATCTTCGGCTTCAAGTACATGGCCCTGTTCGCCAAGATCGTCACCCCGCTGTTCTTCGGCATGGTCGCCTGGTCGATCATCACGACGCTCAACGACCACTCGATCAGTGAGCTGATCAGCTCGCCGCCGCCCGGCGAGGCGATCCCGCTGGCCGTCGCCGCCACCGCCATCGCGGGCGGCTACATGACCGGCGCCATCGTCTCCCCGGAGATGACCCGCTACAACAAGAAGGGCTCGCACGTCTTCGTGCAGAGCGCCTCCTCGATGATCCTGTCCGAGTACATCGTCGGCATGGTCGGTGTGCTGCTCGGCCACCTGGTGAAGTCGAGCGACGTCTCCCACATCGTGCTCTCCACCTCGGGCGCCTTCGGTGTGATGGTGGTCCTGATGTCCACCGCGAAGATCAACGACTGGAACCTGTACGGCTCCTCGCTCGGCGTCGTCAACTTCTTCCAGGTCGTCTTCCGCAAGCGGCTGCACCGCGGCGTGGTCACCGTCGTCCTCGGCATCGCCGGCACGCTCCTGTCCGCGGTCGGCATCATGACTCACTTCACGGAGTTCCTCTCCCTGCTGGGCGTGATGATCCCGCCGATCGGCGGGATCATCGTCGCCGAGTACTGGGTCGTGAAGCGGATGCGCAAGCCGCTGGACGACACCCGTGAGGCGGAGACCCTGCCGCTGACCTCGCCCACCTGGGTGCCGATGTCCCTGGTCATCTGGGTCGTGGCGTTCTGTGTCGGCAAGTTCTACGACGGCGGCATACCGGCCCTCAACTCCCTGGCCACCGCCTTCCTGCTGTACTGCGCCCTCGGCCTGCTGGGCTGGGTCAAGCCGTACGGCACCTCCACCCTGGACGACGAGGACGGCCGCAGCCCCGCCCCCGCCGCCCGCGCGACCACTCCGGCAGGAGCAGCATGACCCTCACCCCCGCCTCCGAGCAGGCCCAGACCGAGGTCGTCGACCTCTGCGCCGAACTGATCCGGTTCGACACCTCCAACCCGACCAGCGACGAGCGCGCCGCCGCCGACTGGGTGGTGGACCGCCTCGCCGAGGTGGGCATCGTCTCCGAACTGGTCGAGTCCGCCCCGGGCCGGGCCAGCGTCATCGCCAGGATCGCCGGGAGCGACCCCACCCGGGGAGCCCTGCTGGTCCACGGCCACCTGGACGTCGTACCCGCCGACGCCTCCGAGTGGCAGGTCCCGCCGTTCTCGGGCGAGATCCGCGACGGCTACCTCTGGGGCCGGGGCGCGATCGACATGAAGGACACGGTGGCGGTCATGCTCGCCACCGCCCGGCACTTCGCCCGCACCGGCACGAAGCCGGCCCGCGACGTGGTGCTCGCCTTCCTCGCCGACGAGGAGGCGGGCGGCAAGTTCGGCGCCCACTGGCTGGTCGAGCACCGGCCGGACCTCTTCTCCGGGGTCACCGAGGCGATCGGCGAGGGCGGCGGCTTCTCCTTCGCCCTCGACGAAACGCGCCGGCTGTACCCGATCGAGAACGCCCAGCGCGGCATGGCCTGGATGGAGCTCACCGCCAACGGCCGGGCCGGCCACGGCTCGTCACCCAACGACGAGAAC
Organism: Streptomyces sp. NPDC026589; assembly: GCF_040638385.1. Taxonomy (NCBI): domain Bacteria; kingdom Bacillati; phylum Actinomycetota; class Actinomycetes; order Kitasatosporales; family Streptomycetaceae; genus Streptomyces; species Streptomyces sp. NPDC026589. The sequence continues at coordinate 58,776 of NZ_JBEZYG010000002.1, read as the reverse complement.
GCGGTCACCGACCTCGCCGAGTCCCTCACCCGGATCGGCCGCGAGACCTTCCCGATCCGGCTGATCGAACCGGTCCGCGCCCTGCTGGAGGAGGCCGCCCGGCTCTACGGCGTCGCGTTCGACGAGAACGACATCGAGGCGAGCCTCGCCCGTCTCGGCCCGGTCGCGGACTTCATGCAGGTGGTGCTCCGCAACTCGGCCAACCCCACCATGTTCACCGCCGGCTACCAGACCAACGTCATCCCCGGGAAGGCCACCGCCCGCGTCGACGGCCGGTTCCTCCCCGGTCACGAGCAGGAACTGATCGACACGATCGACCGGCTGCTGCTCCCCTCCGTCAGCCGTGAGTGGGTCAACCACGACATCGCGATGGAGACGACGTTCGACGGCCCGCTGGTCGACGCGATGTGCGACGCCGTCCGCGCCGAGGACCCGGACGGCCACCCGGTCCCGTACTGCAACCCGGGTGGCACCGACGCCAAGGCCTTCACTCACCTGGGCATCCGCTGCTTCGGTTTCAAGGGCCTGAAGCTCCCGCACGACCTGGACTACGGCCGCCTCTTCCACGGCGTGGACGAGCGCGTCCCGCTGGAGGGCCTGCGCTTCGGCGTCCGCGTCATGACCCGACTCTGGCAGAGCTGCTGACCTCAAGGCCAGCAGTTCCGCCGGGGGCCGCCCGACCCGGGCTCACCCCCCGTACGCCCCCGCCGACCCTCTCGGCGGGGGCGTACGGCACGATGGGGCGCCGTTCCGCACTCACCCCGCCCCACCTGGAGGAACCCCGTGACCGCCGAGTCCGCCGCCGCTTCCGCCGCCGCGTCCGCCGGACCGGCCGGACCCGCCGCACCGGCCGGGCCCACACCGGAGATCCTCGCCGCGTTCGAGGCCGCCAAGGGCTTCATGCCGGCCCACGAGGGTCTCGCCCTGTACGCCGCCGCCACCGAGGCCGGTGCGCTCGGGCTGCCGCTGCTGGAGGTGGGCACGTACTGCGGGCGGTCCGCCATCCTGCTCGCGGACGCGGCGCGGGGAGCCGGGGTCAGCGCGCTCACCGTCGACCACCACCGGGGAAGCGAGGAGCAGCAGCCCGGCTGGGAGTACCACGACCCGAGCGTGGTGGACCCGGAGGTCGGGCTGATGGACACCCTGCCGACGTTCCGCCGCACCCTGCGCCGGGCCGGCCTGGAGGACCACGTGGTGGCGCTCGTCGGGCGCTCTCCGCAGGTCGCCGCCGTGTGGGCCGGGCCGCTCGGGCTCGTCTTCATCGACGGCGGGCACACCGACGAGCACGCGAACGCCGACTACGAGGGCTGGGCCCCGCATGTCGCCGAGGGCGGGCTGCTGGTGATCCACGACGTGTTCCCCGACCCGGCCGACGGCGGGCAGGCCCCCTACCGGATCTACCTCCGGGCGCTGGCCTCCGGGGCGTTCACCGAGGTGTCGGTGACGGACTCGCTGCGCGTGCTGCGCCGCACAGGGACCGGGATCTGAGCCGTACGGGAGCGAGATCCGGGTCGTCGCACGGGCGCCGGGATCGGAGCCGTACGGGAGCGGGATCCAGGTCGCACAGGGACCGGGATCCGAGCCGTACGAGAGCGGGATCCGGGTCGCACGGGCCGCGGTCCGAGCCCTCCGGACAGGCGGGTGGGTAGCATCGCCGCGTGCCGTACGACGACAGCCCTCCCCCCACCCGCCGCGCCCGGCCCCTCTCCGTTGCCGCCGCGCTGGCCGCCGTATGCCTGACCGCAGCCGGCTGCGGCGCCGGCCCGGAAGCCGACGGGCCCGGTGCGGCCCCGCCCCGGCCCGGCGCGGACGGCGCCTCCCCGACGGCTCCGGCACCGGCCGGAACGGCTTCCCCCTCCGACTCCGCGAAGCCGCTGCCGAAGGGCCCGCTGACCGGCCGGACCGTGGTGATCGACCCGGGACACAATCCGGGCAACCGGGATCACACCCGGGAGATCAACGAGAAGGTCGACATCGGCACCGGCCGCAAGGAGTGCGACACGACCGGTACGTCCACCGATGACGGCTACGCGGAGGCCCGGTTCACCCTCGACGTGTCCCACCGGCTGCGCACGCTGCTGGAGGCCGAGGGCGCCCGGGTCCGGCTGACCCACGACGGCGACCGGCCGTTCGGGCCGTGCATCGACGAGCGGGCCCGGATCGGGAACGAGGAGAAGGCCGACGCGGTGGTCTCGGTGCACGCCGACGGGTCGGCCGTGGGAAACCGGGGCTTCCACGTGATCCTGCCCGCGGGGGTGAAGGGCGGCGGGGCCGACACCTCGAAGATCGTGAAGAGTTCGGCCGATCTCGGCGCGAGGATCGCCGGACACTTCGTCCGTACGACCGGAAGCGAGCCCTCCAATTACATCGGTGGAAAGACCGGTCTGGACACGCGTAATGATCTCGGCGGACTGAATCTGTCGACCGTGCCCAAGGTGTTCGTGGAATGCGGCAATATGCGTGACCCGAAGGACGCGGCCCTGCTCACCAGCGGAAGTTGGCGGCAGAAGGCGGCCCAGGGCATGGCCGACGGCATTAGCAGCTACCTGAAGGGGTAGTTCTGCGGTGATATTGGGGGGATATCCGCTCATGATCCGGGCACGGGCACAACCCGCCCGGGCAGACGATAGATTCATCCGTACGATGGGGAGCCGCTCCCGAGCTTCGAGCCGCACCGGCGGCAGCGACGACCGCCCCGACGAGACGACCGACTAAGGACCTTCACGTGAATATCCGATCCCTCACTCGAGGCGACGGCGTGGTGATCGGAGCAGCGGTCGTGCTGTTCATCGCCTCTTTCCTCGACTTCTCCAGCTACGACTGCCCGCAGGGCGTCGACTGCTCCCGGTTCGACAGCCCGAACGCCTGGGACTCGCTCGGACTCCTGATGAGCGTCTTCCTCGCCGGAGTCATCGGCGCGGCGCTGCTGATCCTCAGCCGTGCGATGCCGGGCCGCAAGGTCGTCGGCCTCGACCTCGGCCAGTTCGGTGCGGCGCTCACCGTCTTCGCGCTGTGGACCGCCTTCTGGACGATCCTCGACGTCAACAGCGCCGGCGCGGGCCTGATCCTCGGCCTGCTGGCCGCCATCGTGCTCGTCGCGGGTGCCGTCGCCGGTCCGATGATCCCCGCGCTCAAGGCCCCGCTCGTCAGCCCGGCCTCCCCCGCGCCGGGCGTAGGGGCCGGACAGGCCCCGTACGGCGCGGGCCCCGGCCAGGGCTACGGCTTCCCGGCCGGCCAGCAGCAGCCGTACGGTGCCCAGCCGAGCCAGGGTTACGGCTACCCCGGCGCTCCGCAGCAGGGCCAGCCCGCCCAGGCCGACCCGGCGCAGGCGCAGCAGGCGCAGGCCCAGCAGCCCTCGCAGGGCGGCGCGGCCCCGGCGGGCGACTTCACCCCGTTCTGGTTCGCCGTTCCGGTGGCCCGCCCGCTGTACGGCGAGGACGGTTCGCCGAACCCGATCGCCGAGCTGGCGCCGGGCACCTGGTACCTCGCGGTGGAGCAGCGCGGCCAGAGCCTCATCGCCCAGACGCAGGACGGCCGTCGTGGTGTTCTCCAGGACACCACGGGCATCCAGCGCGGCTGATCCGTACGCCACAGCACACGACAACGGCCCCTCGCCCTTCCGGGCGGGGGGCCGTTGTCGTACAGTCCAACCCGGTCACCCTTACTTGACACCCCGTCAGTTATGGCTGGAGGGAACGGAATGCGGCTCGGACTCGCGCTCGGATACTGGGGCCGCGGCCCGGACCCCGGCCAACTCGCCCTGGTCCAGGAGGCAGAGCGGATCGGCTACGACTCGGTATGGACGGCGGAGGCCTGGGGGTCGGACGCCTTCACGCCGCTGACCTGGATCGCCGCTCACACCTCCCGGATCCGGCTGGGCACCGGCATCGTCCAGATGGCGGCCCGCACCCCCACCGCGACGGCCATGCACGCACTGACCCTGGACCACCTCTCCGGCGGCCGGATGCTGCTCGGCCTCGGCCTGTCCGGGCCGCAGGTGGTGGAGGGGTGGTACGGGCGGCCGTTCCCCAGCAGCCCGCTGACCGCGACCCGCGAGTACGTCGAGGTGATCCGGCAGGTGCTGGCACGGCGGGCTCCGGTGGAGCTGGCGGGCCGCTTCCACTCCCATCCGTACACCGGCCCGGACGCCACCGGGCTCGGCAAGCCGCTGAAGCCGATCACGCATCCGCTGCGGGCCTCGCTCCCCGTCCTGCTGGGCGCGGAGGGCCCGAAGAACATCGCGCAGACGGTGGAGATCGCGGACGGCTGGCTGCCGCTGTACTGGTCGCCGCTGCGCGGGGACGTCTACGGGGCCTCGCTCGCCGGACTCCGGGACGGCTTCATGATCGCGCCGATGGCCCGCGCGCACGTCTGCGACGACGTGGCCGAGGGGCTGTGGCCGGTGAAGGCGATGCTCGGCTTCTACATCGGCGGGATGGGGCACGCGGCCCGCAACTTCCACGCCGACCTGATGGCCCGCATGGGGTTCGAGGAGGAGGCCCGGCGGATCCAGGAGCTGTTCCTCCGGGGCCGCAAGGAGGAGGCGGTGCGGGCGGTGCCGGACGCGTTCGCCGACGAGATCTCCCTGATCGGGCCGCGCGCCCGCATCGCGGAGCGGCTGGAGCTGTGGCGTACGGGCCCGGTGACGGATCTGCTGGTCACCGCCCCGGACCCGCACACGCTGCGGGTCCTGGCGGAGCTGAACTCCTGAGCGACAGACCTCAGGGGCGTGTCCGGGCTTTCGCCGCTCAGCCGAACGACGACCGGTCCAGCCAGAAGTCCAGCAGCGCGGCGTCGCCGAGCACCTCGACCCGCGGGCTCGTCGGCTCCAGTCGGCGGTTGAAGACCAGCATCAGGTCGGTGAGCGGTCCGCGCAGCGCGACCGTGGCCCTGTCGTGCGCGTGCCGCCAGGTGAAACGGTCGTCGCCGAACTCGATCAGCCACTCGGCCCCGGGCACGTCCGTGGCGTGCAGATGCAACGAGCGCCCGCCTCCGACCAGTTCGGCCGCCTCCGGGTCGCCGCCCTCCTGCGAGAAGGAGACGATGCGCAGCCATTCCTCGATGGTGTCGGCGGCCACGTCGGCGTCCACCGTGTACGGGACGCGGGCGGCGAGCGCCGCGTCCGCCCGGTGCACAACGGTCTCGTGCGTCATGCGCCGCGCCCAGAAGGCGGCACGCCGCTCCCACGCCCAGGTCCACACCTCGGTGTCGGGCCCCGCCTCCCGCAGCGCGGCGACCGTGGCCGCGGCTCCCTCGGCGAGCCAGGCGTCCAGCGCGGCCGGGTCGTCGCCGTCCGGGCCGTCCATGCCGGGCACCTTGTCCTCGGGGATGTCCTCGGCGGCCCGGGTGCGGACGATCTCGCCGACCCAGCGGTGCGCGCCGCCGACGTGCACGGCCAGCTCCCGCAGGGTCCAGTCGGGACAGGTGGGGACGGTCGCGGTGAGGTCGGCGCCGGTCAGCACCGCGCGCAGGGCGTCGTTCTGGGCCAGGATCTCGTCGCAGTAACGGTCGTGGGAGAGAGAGGTCATGCGGCGCACCCTAACCGGCGGGGCCCGGGTCGATCACCCGGATTCCGCAGGTCGACCGGGTGCCGGCGGGCCGCCCGTCGACGGAGGGAGAATGAAGGCAAGGGCTGCTCCCACGCCCCCCACGCCCGCGTCCCCACGCCCCCCACACCCCCCACACCCCCCACACCCCCCACACCCCCCACGCCAACGTGTCGAAACCATCGCGAAGAATGGATACGTGACCCACTGATGAGGTTCTCCCGCGACGACGTGGTCTGCCGCGTCTCCCTGAACCTGCGGCGGGTGCGCACCGCCGAAGAAGCGCTGCGCGCCTGGCTGCCGCTGGTCTCCGAGCTCCGACCGGTGTCGATGGCGTTCGAGGCGGCCGGTCCCGACGGACTGCGCCGGGGCTTCCTCGCCGATCTCCTCGTGGTCCTCCGGCCTCCGGAGGACCACCAGGCCCGGGAGGGCGGAACCGCGCGCGACCGGCTGCTCGCCGCGGTCGACGAGCTCGCCCGACGCCTCGGCCTGGACCCGGCGGGGTTCGAGACCGACGAGGACGGCGTCGGCGGAACGTTGAAGGTGCGGGACGAGCACGACGGCTCGTCCTACGGCGCCTATCTGATCCTCGCCCTGACCGGCGCGGACCCCCTGCTTCCCGAGGGCGAGGAGATGGACTACGACGGCACGGGTGACGATCTGCTCTGACCCCGGCGGGGCCCGCACGGCGGGTCTCCTGACCGGGCGGGCCTGACCGGCCGGGCCCGCTGAACCGGGCCGAACCGTCCGAGCGTGTCACAGTGGGTGACGAAGGTCGGCACTCCCTCTCAACCCCGCACGGCCCCCACCGGCCGCCACCCGGTACGGGCCGTGCGGGTTTCACCCTGCGTAAAGCGGCAACCAGAGTTCCATGTCTCCCAGAACCCGTTCAGGAAGCAGTTCAGCGGCTCGTGTCATCGCCGTCGTGGCCGACATTCTGGCCTTCGTCATCATCCTCTGGATTTTGATGTACCTGCTGGACGCCAACCGCGGCAACGACTTCGTGCAGTGGGTGCACGACGCGGCCCGCTGGCTGGCGGGCTGGTCGTACGACCTGTTCACGTTCGACAGGGCGTGGGCGAACGTCGTCACCGGATACGGCCTGGCGGCCGTGGTCTATCTCTTCATCGGACACGCGGTGGCGGGCCGGCTCCGCCGCGGCTGAACAGGGCCAACCCCAGGGCGCGTTCAGCGGCAGGCCGGCGCTTTCAGCCGCAGCAGTCCGGCTCCAGACCGACCGGCAGCCGCTCGCCCCCGAAGACCGCGGTGGTCGCCTCGTCCCCCCCGAGCGCGGCCACCGCGAGCAGCAGGGAGCCCGCCGTCCAGGTGGTCAGCTCCTCGGGCCAGAAGGCCCGGTCACCCTCGAAGACGTAACCCGTCCAGTACAACCCGCCCTCGGCGCGCAGGTGCTGGACGGACTGGAGGATCTCCAGCGCCCGGTCCGACTCCCCCGTCATCCAGAGGGCCAGGGCGAGTTCGCAGCTCTCACCGCCGGTCACCCAGGGGTTGGGCAGCACGCAGCGCACCCCGAGGCCGGGGACGACGAAGCGGTCCCAGCCCTCCTGGATGCGGGCGGTGGCCTCGGCCCCGGTGACCGCGCCGCCGAGGACCGGGTAGTACCAGTCCATCGAGTAGCGCCCCTTGTCGAGGAAGCGCTCGGGGTGGCTGCGGATCGCGTGGGCCAGCGCGCCGGTCGCCAACTCCCAGTCGGGCTGCGGCTCCTCGCGGCGTTCGGCGATGGCCAGCGCGCAGCGCAGCGCCTGGTGGATCGAGGACGAGCCGGTCAGCAGCGCGTCGTTCACGGGCGTTCCGTCGGGCTCCCGCTTCCAGCCGATCTGCCCGCCGGGCTGCCGGAGTCCGAGGACGAACTCGACGGCCGCGAAGACCGTGGGCCACATGCGGTCGACGAACGCGTCGTCGCCGGTGGCGAGGTAGTGGTGCCAGACGCCGACGGCCACGTACGCGCAGAAGTTGCTCTCCCGCCCCCGGTCGGTCGGCTGCCGCGGATCGCCGTCGTGGTAGGCGGCGTACCAGGAGCCGTCGGCGTTCTGGTTGCGCGCGAGCCAGTCGTAGGCGCGGGCCGCCGCCCCGTGCTCGCCGGCCGCGTCCAGGGCCATCGCGGCCTCGGTGTGGTCCCACGGGTCGAGGTGGTGGCCCCGGAACCAGGGCAGCGCCCCGTCCTCCCGCTGTACGGCGGCGAGCGCGGCGACCGTCTCGATCGCCTGATCCGCCGTCAGGACGCCCGGCAGGACGAGGTGTTCGGTCTGTTCGGGAGTGCTCACGCCTCGGCCTTCGGAAGGTGCGGCTTGGTGGCGTAGGCGACGAAGCTCTTGCCGACGACCGGGTTGAGGAGCTGCTCGGCGACCCGGGTGGCGAGCGGCTTCTTCATGATGTCCCAGACCAGCAGCTTGTGGTACGCCCGCACCGGGAGCGCCTTGTCGTTGTCCACGCCGAAGGCGCACTTGAGCCACCAGTACGGCGAGTGCAGGGCGTGGGCGTGGTGGGTGCCGTACGGCTTGAGCCCCGCCTCGCGGATCCGGGCGAGGAGCTGGTCGGCCTTGTAGATGCGGATGTGGCCGCCCTCGACCTCGTGGTAGGCGTCGGAGAGGGTCCAGCAGACCTTCTCGGGGCCGTAGCGCGGGACGGTGATCGCTATCCGGCCGCCCGGCCTGAGCACCCGGACCATCTCGGCGAGGACGCCCTTGTCGTCCGGGATGTGCTCCATGACCTCGGAGATGATCACGACGTCGAAGGAGTCGTCGGGGAAGGGCAGGTTGAGGGCGTCTCCCTCCATCGCGGTGGCGGTGGCGCCCTCGGGGGCCTCTCCGGCCTCCTTCATCGCGGCGAACCACGTGGCGACCTCGCGGATCTCCTCGCCGTTCCGGTCGAGCGCGACGACCTGCGCGCCGCGCCGGTAGCACTCGAAGGCGTGCCGGCCGGCACCGCAGCCCAGGTCGAGCACTCGGTCGCCGGCGGCGAGCGGGAAGCGGGTGAAGTCGACGGTCAGCACGGGGGCCTGCCTTCGAGGTCGGAGGTACGGGTTGCGACGATCGGGTCCGCGGTCGCCCGGGGGCGCGCGGTCACCTGCGGATTCCGCGGGCGACGATCGCCTGACGGTACAGCTCGGCCGTTCCGGCCGCCGCCCGGGCCCAGGTGAAGTTGGCCAGCACCCGCTCGCGGCCGGCCGCGCCGAGCCGGGCGCGCAGCTCCGGGCTGTCCAGCAGCCGGGCCAGTGCTCCGGCCAGCGCGTCCGCGTCGCCGGGGGGCACGGCCAGGCAGGTCTCCCCGTCGCGGCCGGAGACCTCGGGGATCGCGCCGCCGGTGGTCGCGACCAGCGGGGTGCCGGTGGCCATGGCCTCGGCGGCTGGCAGCGAGAACCCCTCGTAGAGCGAGGGCACGCAGGAGACCTGGGCGCCGCGCACGAGGTCGACCAGCTCGGCGTCACTGATGCCCTTGACGAACTGGACGGCGTCCGCGAGCCCGTGCCGCTCGATCGCGCGGGCGACCGGGCCGTTCTCGGCGCGCTTGCCGACGACGACGAGGTGGGCGGCGGGGTTCTCGGTGCGGAGCTTGGCGAGCGCGTCGACGAGGTGGACGAGGCCCTTGAGCGGAACGTCGGCGCTGGAGGTGGTGACGATGCGGCCGGGCACCTCGGGAACCGAGGGATCGGGGGACCACAGGTCGGTGTCGGCCCCGATGTGGACGACGCTGATCCGGTCGGCGCGCACGCCGAGGTCCTCGACGATCTCGTCGCGGGAGGAGCCGGAGACGGTGAGGACGGTGTCCAGCTTGCGGGCGACCCGCTTCTGCATCCGGGTGAAGGCGTACCAGCGGCGTACGGAGGCGCGTCGGCGGCGGCTCGGCGCGGCCGCCAGGTCGAGCCTGCGGTCCACGGTGATGGGGTGGTGGATCGTCGTCACGAGCGGGGCCCCGAGGTCGCCGAGGAGCCCGTAGCCGAGGGTCTGGTTGTCGTGGACGACATCGAACTCACCACGCCGGGCCAGCAGATGGCGGCGGGCGCGCAGGCTGAAGGTGAGCGGCTCGGGGAAGCCGCCGGTCCACATGGTGGCGACCTCGGCCAGGTCGATCCAGTCGCGGTACTCGCCGGGCTTCGGGGTGCGGAAGGGGTCGGGCTGGCGGTAGAGGTCGAGGCTGGGCAGTTCGGTGAGCGCAACGCCCTCGTCGAGCACCGGGTAGGGCTGCGCCCCGATCACCTCGACGCTGTGGCCGAGGCGGGCGAGTTCCCGGCCGAGGTGGCGGACGTACACGCCCTGGCCGCCGCAGAACGGATTGCCCTTGTAGGTGAGGAGTGCGATGCGCAACGGCCGGTCGCCGGTCCCGGTGGAGCTGCCGTCGCCCGTGCGGGGGCCTGTCTCTATGGCCTCAGCGGTCACACTCGGCCCCCTTCTGACTGCGTATTCGCCGGAGCGTAACCGGTCGCGCTAATCTAGAACAAGTTTCAGACTTGATAGAACAAGTCGCATACTTGATCGTTCGACGTGCATCGAATCTACCGGCAGGTAGCGTCGGCGCGAGAGCCGGATCAGGTGATTCGCGCCACGACGGACGCCCTGGCATGCTGTGCGCGCCCGTCCGGTCCGCTTCGTCCGTCCGGGCGCGGGATCAAGCCATGGATCACGGATCGTGGATCGGGGACAGCATGACCGCGGACGCCAGACCGGCAGCGCCTCCGCTGACCGAGCGCCAGGAGGCCCGTCGCCGTCGCATCCTGCACGCCAGCGCCCAGCTGGCCGGCCGGGGCGGGTTCGAGGCAGTGCAGATGCGGGAGGTGGCCGAGGCCGCCGGAGTCGCGCTGGGCACCCTCTACCGCTACTTCCCGTCCAAGATCCATCTGCTGGTCGCGACCATGCAGGACCAGCTCCAGCACCTGCACGCCACGCTCCGCAAACGTCCGCCGGCCGGCGACGACGCCGCCCAGCGGGTGGCCGAGACGCTGATGCGCGCCTTCCGCGCCCTGCAGCGCGAACCGCACCTCGCGGACGCCATGGTCCGCGCGCTCACCTTCGCGGACCGCAGCGTGAGCCCCGAGGTGGACACCGTCTCCCGGCTGACCACGGCGATCATCCTGGACGCGATGGGCCTGGAGCACCCGACCCCGGAGCAGCTCTCCGCGGTCCGGGTCATCGAGCACACCTGGCACTCGGCGCTGATCACCTGGCTGTCGGGCCGGGCCTCGATCGCCCAGGTGAAGATCGACATCGAGACGGTCTGCCGTCTCATCGACCTGACGGCGGAGCCGGGCCGGCGCTGAGGAGCGGCCCGTCGGCGGGGCGGGCCGCCGGCGCCCGGGGCGTGTTCCGCAAGTCCCGCCTGCTCGGCGGCCTCCGGGCGGACGGCGCTACTTTCGAAACACGCCCTCGACGCCCGCGAGCGCCACCACGGCCGCACGGCGGCGGTCCGTCCACTCGGTCAGCCGCGCGTCATCCCGCCCGGCCTCGAATCCGGATTCGAACCCGGATTCGACCCCACCCTCGAATCCGGCCTCGAGTCCGGCCTTGAACAGCGCCTCCCGCCGGACCCACAACCGCAGCAGCGCCGGGCCGGGGTCCGGCTCGGCGCAGGCGGCGTCCACCGCGTCCCCGGGCAGCAGCCGCCGCAGTACGGACAGGGGCCCCGGCCGGCGCGTCAGGGGTTCCACGTCGATACCGACCGGGCCGGGCCCGACCGCCGCCGCGGCGAGGCCGTCGGCGTGGCTGAAGCTCGCCCCCAGGCCGGAGTGGTCCGGGAGATACGGCCGGCCGTGCCCGTCCCGCCCACAACCGGGGCAGCGCTGGGCCGGTTCCACCGCGTCCGGCGGCAGCCCGGTGGCCCGGGAGGCGCACAGCCGCAGCAGCAGGCGGGCCGCCACCACGTCGTCGCGGCGGGCCGGCACCCGGATCCCCGCGAGCCGCCGCCGCTCCCACGGGGCGAGCAGGCGCTCGTCGAGCTCCGGGTGCGCCAGCACCTCCGCGGTGGTGGCCACCAGCACGAAGGCGCCCGCGGCCGCCGACGGCGCGGGGGCCGTGCCCTGTTCGCGGGGCGGCGGGAAAGGGGCCACCGGCCCGGACTCAGCCGGCCGGCGCCTCCGCCAGGTCGCCGGCGGCGAGGAAGCGCTCCTTGACGCGGGCCAGGGTGCGGAAGTCGTCGATGGTGACCTCCTGCAGATCGATGCCGCTGCCCGAGATCTCCTCCAGGAGGTCGATGAACTCCAGGAAGTCCATCGAGTCGATGAGGCGGGCCTCGATGAGGTCCTCCTCGACGCCGATCGAGCCGTCGAGTCCGGGGTTCTTCTCGTTGAGCCACGCTACGACACGTTCCATGGGAGAAACCGCTCCTCTTTGCTTCTGTTGACGGCTTACTTCTGTTGACGGCGCTTCTGTTGACGGCGCCTCTGTTCGGGTGACGGCCGGTCGGCCAGGGCTGAGGATCGGTTCAGGAACCGGCGGCGCGGAGCCGCTCCAGGGCCTGCTCGGCGGTGCCGTGCGCGAGGATCATCGCGTGCACCCAGCGCTCCATGCCGAAGGCGACGCAGGAGCTGTACGCGGGACCGTGCGAGCCGGCCCGGATGCCCAGCCGCTCGCCGAAGAAGTTGCGGTGCCGGTTGACGGAGGCGATGGCCGTGCCGTCAGGGGCGCTGTACTCGTACTTCACCGGGTCCAGTGCCATCAGGCGGGCCCGCGACCCCCCGTTGTCGTAGAACGGGTCGTCGGCCGCCGCCCGGGTCAGGGTCAGGCCGAGACGTCCGGCCACCTCCTGGACGAACTCCCCGCCGCGTTCCTGGTGTTCGGTGGCACCGTCCTTGGTGCCGAGGTAGATCACCTCGCGCATGTGGAACCCCCACAGGCGGCGCAGGCCGTCGTAGTGGGTCTCGTTGCGGAAGCAGCGGCCGACCGCCGAGAGCCTCAGCCCGTCCTCTCCGACGTCCTCGCCCTCCAGGGAGAGCAGCAGCCCGTAGCAGGTCGCGGACGGCAGCACATGGCCGGTCGGGTGCAACGGCAGGTCCTGGGGCGACCCGCCGGAGGCCAGACCGTCGAGCGCCTCCGGGCCGAACCGCCCCGCGGAGACGCCGAGATGGGGAAAGTTGCGGAAGAAGTCGAGCCGCGCCAGCCCCTCGACGGAGAGCAGGGGCGGCCCCACCACCTCGGGGGCGGCGAGCCGCGCGGCGAGGCCGGTCAGCAGATCGTCCAGGCCCCGCAGCAGTGCGGTGCGGACCGGGTCCAGCGTGATCAGCCCCGCACCGGGACTCTTCAGCGTGATACCCGGCAGGGCCGTGATGCTGGATGTGTTCATGGAACCGCGTCTTTCTCGGCGTGGGCCGGCAATCGGGGACACCCCTCGGGCGTACGGACCACATCGCCGTGACGGCGGCAGGTCCCGAACAGGTCCGTGACTGTCCGGAGTACGGACAGAAGTACAGATGACAACCCGTCACGAACCCGACCGCGCCCTTGGACATTAGGCCTGTCGCTCACCTGTTGTCTAGACCAAAGAAACCGAACGACAGGTATCGATTTCGTGGCCGCCAGGTACAGGACGGCATCTCATATCCCCATATGTGGATGGCACTTGACAGTCCGGGCGGTCTGGACCAATCCTGCTGATCGACGTGGTCATGGCTCCTCCCGCCACGGCACTGCCATCCGTCCCGCCGTCCGCGGCGACCCCGCTCCCCCGGGGTCGCCGCACGGCCGGCCGAGGAGAAGGACCTGCCATCAACCTCATGACGACCCCTGCCCCTCGCCGCCGGCCCCGCCTGCACCGCGCGGCGTCCGACATCCCGTACTTCAGCGCGGACGGCGAGGCCTACCTCGCACAGACCGCACTGCGGGAGCTCGACAAGTCACGCCCGCTGCGAGTGCTCTCCGAGGAGGACTTCGCCCACTGGCAGACGTACGGCTACGTCATCGTCCGGGAAGCGATCCCGGCCCCGGTGGCGCGTCAAATGCTGGACTTCACCTGGGAGTTCCAGGGCCTGGACCCGGAGCGGCCGGAGAGCTGGTACGAGGACCGGCCGCTGCGCTCCGAGCTGGACCAGCAACTGCGCATCTACGGCTTCGTGGAGGCCTACCACCACCAACTCCTCTGGGACAACCGGCAGTCACAGCGGGTCTACGACGCCTTCGTCGACGTATGGGACTGCGAGGAGCTGTGGGTCACCCTGGACCGGCTCAACCTCAACCCGCCCAACCGGGGCAACCGTGACCGCGCCCTGATCGAGCCGACGGACCGGGGCTTCGACATCGAGCTCCACTGGGACATCGACACCACGCTCGCCGTCCCGCCGCAGCGGGTGCAGGGCATCATCGCGCTCAACGACACCCGGCCGGAGACGGGCGGCTTCCAGTGCTGCCCGGAGCTGTTCCGGCAGTTCGACACCTGGAAGACCGCCCAGCCCGCCGGCCGGGACCCCCTGCGCCCCACCATCGACCGGGACGAACTCCCCGTCGTACGACCGGATCTGCGCCCGGGCGACCTGCTCATCTGGAACGGCCTGCTGGCCCACGGTGTGGCGCGCAACCTCTCCGAGAGCGGGGTGCGGGCCGTGCAGTACCTGTCGATGATGCCCGCGCTGGAGGAGCACGAGCGGCTCCGCAAGTCCCGCGTGGAGTCCTGGCGCCACCTGCGCACCCCGCGCTGGAACCGGACCCTGGTCGGCGACCCGGTGCTGCCCGAGGCCAAGCGCTACCCCACGGCCGAGCTGAACCCCCTGGGCAGCCGACTGCTCGGGCTCGCCTCGTGGCAGGACCCGGTCGAGGACGCCGAGGACACGGCACCCCCCGCGCGGAGCGGGGAGCCCTCGTGCGCCGCGTCTGTCTGACCCTGCCCACGCACCGGGCCTGCGCCGGCACCATCGCCGCGGTCGGCGAGGAAGCGGCGTACGGGGCAGGGCGGTTCGGCGTGGAGGTGCATCTCCTGGTCCTGGACTCCTCCCCCGAGCCGGTGCTCGCCGAGCACCGGCGGGCGGTCGCCGCGCTGCCGCCGTCCCCCGGTGTCACCGTCCACCACCTCGACGAGGACGAGCAACGGGACTTCCTGCGCGCGGTGATCGGGCGGTCCGGCGGAGACCGGCCGGACCGGCTGCTGGAACTGATGCTGCCGTCCCGCGTCTCCTACGGCGCCTGCACCAACCGGGCGTTCCTCATCGCCCAGGCCCTCGGCTGCACGTCCGTCCACCGCCGGGACTCCGACAGCCGCTACCAGCGGTTCGACGGCGAACCGGTCTTCCCGCTCCACGAGGAGCTCACCTATCTGGGCCAACGCGCCGACGACGTACGCGCGTCGGCGACCCGGAGCAAGCTGCCGCCGGGGACCGGGAGCCGGCGGGTGACGATGGCCGGCGGCTCCTTCGTGGGGGAGATGTCGGTGGACGTCGCGGAGATCCGCGAACGCGACCCGGCCACGTACCGCGAACTGATCGGCCTGTCGATCCCCGAGGGGTACCCGGAGATCTGGCGCGGACATCTGATCGACGAGTCCTTCCGGGGCGCCGGGGACACTGCGTTCGACGGCGATCGCACCACGCTCGCCCCCGTCAGCCCGATGCGCGTGGACATGTGCAACATCGCACTCGACCACGAGGTCTACCGCCGTGTCCCGCTGCCGCCCGCCACCGACACCATCGGCAGCGACTACTTCCTGATCCACCTCCTCCACGACGCCCGCATGCCCGGCGTCCAGCACAACCGGCACATCGTCAACTTCCATACGCCGGAACGGCGTACGGACGACGGTTTCCTCGCGTACCAGGTGCGCTTCGTGAAGTTCCTGCTGTCCAAGGCGTATCTCAACGCCGTGTACGCGAGGACGGCGGCGGCGGGGAACGCGCTGCTCGACGCCGAGGGCCACATCCGGGCCCGTGAGGTCGCCCGCTTCGTCCGGGACAGCACCGGCCTGGACCGGGCGTCGGGAGCCCACCGGCTCGACGTCATCGACGACGCCTACCGGCGGGTCGGCGACCGCTACAAGACGGTCGCCGACGTCCTCGTCGAACGCCGCTCCCGGCTCCTGGACGAGGCCCGTGACGACATGGCCGACTTCGCGCTCCTGATGGACCGCTGGGAGGCGTTGGCCCGTGCGAGCGCGGACGTGGGCCCGAGGGGTGCCCGGGCCGTGAACCGATGAACTCCGCAGCCGGCAAGGACACCATGCACCCGAACCCCCCGCACACCACCACGACCACGGTCACCGTCGCCTACGCGGGCGGTGAGGAGCGCCGGGGCCCCCTCACCATGGGCCAGGCCAACATGATCCGCTGCATCCTGCGGGACGACCCCACCCACATCAACATCCACGATGTGTGGCCCGTCCCCGAGGGCACCACCGTGGAGGCCGTCACCGACGCCTTGCGCGCCTTGGCCGGGCGCCACGAAGGGCTGCGCACCACGTTCCCGCATGCCCCCGGGTCCGCACCGGTCGAGCAGGTCGTGTCGGCCGAGGGCACGTTCACGGTGACGGTCCTGGACCACGCGGCGTTCCCCGAGGAGCCCGCGCGGTATGCCGAGTCGGTGGCCCGGGCGGCCCGGGCCGGGCGCTTCGCCCTGGAGCGGGAGTTCCCTCTGCGGATCTCCCTGCTCACCGTGGCCGGAACCCCGGTCCACGTCGCGCTGGCGTTGAGCCACGCGGTGGCGGACGCCAGCGCGATGGCCATCCTGCGCGAGGAGTTCGCCGAGCTGCTGGCGGGCAAGGAGCTGCCGGGGCTCACGTCCCTGCCCCCGGTCGACCTGGCCGCCGTGGAAGCGTCCCCGGCCGGGCTGCGGAAGTCGGAGGCTTCCCTGCGGTACTGGGAGCGGATCATCCGCAACGGGCCGCAGGAGATGTTCGCGGAGCCGCGCGGCAGGAGGCCGGGGACCGACGAGGAGGCCCGGCGGCTGACGCTCCGCTCCCGCCGGGGCGGCCGGGCGCTCGCCGGGGCGGCCCGCCGCACCGGGCACCCCGAGGCCACCGTCCTGATGGCCGCCTGGTGCGCCCTGGTGGCCCACCGGGCGGGCCAGGACAGCTGTGTCACCGCCGTCCCGAGCGCCAACCGGTTCCACCCCCGGGTCGCCCGTTCGGTGACCACCGCATCCCAGGACGCTCTGCTCCACCTGGATCTCCGGGTGCCCGGCTTCGACGCCCTGGTCGCCCGGACCTGGGGGGCGGTGCTCGACGCCTACCGGCACAGCCAGTTCGACTCCGTACGGCTGTGGGAGATGATCGACCGGGTCACCGCGGAGCGCGGCAGCCACTTCGGCCGGGACGTGGTGTTCAACGATGTGAGCGCCCTGCCCGCCCCGCTCCTGGGCACCGACACGCAGGACCGCGACGACGCCGAGCAGGAGCTGACCTGGGGTCCGCCCCAGACGCTGCCGACCCGGCTGCTCGCCTTCACGTACCGGACAGCGCCCCAGCTGCACATCTCTCTGTGGGCGGCCCCCACGCTCTTCACCCCCGAGGAGGCGGAGGGGTTCCTCTCCGGGCTGGTCCTGCTCCTGGAGGCGGCCGCCGCCGGGGACGTGCCGATGGAGGCGCTGTCCGAGGTGACGGGAGTCCGTCCCGCCGAACGCGGGCCCACGTGGCTCCGCGTGGACGGCTGCTGGGTCTCGCCCGCCGCGGTGCGCGAGACCCTCGCCCGGGCGGCGGGCGGACTGCCGGTGCGGGTGGCCGAGGAGCTCGGACCGGACGGAACGGGGAACGGCACCGCGGAGGGGGTGCCCGGCGCGGAACCGCACCTCACGGCGTACATCGCCCGCGGCGCCACCTCGTTGACGCCCGAGGAGGCCCACCGGGCGCTGACCGCCCTCATCCCGGCCGCCGGTTCGGGCGTCCTGGCACCCCACCGCTACGTACTCGTCGAGAACCCACCCGCCGAGCAGGACCGGAGCGACGCCTGGCGTCGACTGGAGATCATCGAGGAAGGGACCGGCAGAGGCCGGCAGGTACGACATGAGCGTTGACGGCACACCCCTTCCGCAGCAGCGGGAATCACTGCCCAGCCCCTGGCGGTCGGGCCGGTTCCGGCTGTTCTTCACGGCCCGCAGCGCGTCGCTGCTGGCCGACGGCATGCTGATGGTCTCCCTCACCACGGCCGTGCTGGGAGCGGGCCACGGGGCGACCGGCGTCGGCTACGCCCTGGCCGCCTGGATGACCCCGATCGTCCTGCTGGTGCTGTTCGGCGGGGTGCTGGCCGACCGGTTCACCCCGCAGCTGATGATGATCTGCGCCGACCTGGTGCGGATGCTGGCCATGATCACGCTGGCGGCGCTGCTCTTCTCCTCCGCCCGCGTCCCGCTGTGGCAGATCATGGCGCTGATGGCGCTCAGCGGCGCCGCGACCGCGATGTTCCAGCCCGGTATGGCGAGCATGGTCCCCCGGGTCGCGGAGGACATCCAGAAGGCCAACGCGCTGCTGCGCATATCCGAGGCCCTGAGCACGCTGCTCGGCCCCGGTCTGGCGGGCATCCTCGTCGCGTACTGGCAGGTGTCGGGCTCGTACCTGGTCATCGCGGCGGCGTACACGCTCAGCGCGGCGGTCCTGCTGCCCCTGCGGAAGCTGCACACGGTCCGCGACGAGGGCGACGCCCCGATGTGGCGCAGGCTCGCGACGGGTTGGCAGGAGTTCCGGTCCCGGCAGTGGCTGTGGGGCGTCATCGCGGTCTGGTCCGTCTACGGCCTGTTCGTGTTCGGCCCCGCGCTGCCGCTCGGCGCCGCGCTGATGATCGAGCAGCACGGGGCGAGCGGCTACGGCTGGATCGCCTCGGCGGACGGCGCCGGGACGATCATCGGCGGCCTGATCGGCATGCGGGTCCGCCCGAGACGCCCGCTGGTGGCCGGCGCGCTGGCCATGCTCTGCTTCGCGCTCAACCCCCTGGCCCCGGCGCTCGAATGGTCCTTCGCGGCCACGGCGATCGCCCACGTGATCGCGGGTTACGGCTTCGCGTTCTGGGGCGTGATGTGGGCGACCAGCGTCCAGTCGCACATCCCGCTGACGGTCCTGAGCCGCGTCTCCGCGTACGACGTCGCGGGCTCCATCATGGTCATCCCGCTCGGCCGCGCGCTGGCGGGCCCGGCGGCCGACACGTTCGGCGCGAACGAGGTGCTGATCTTCTCGTCGGTCATGTCGTTCGCCCTGCTGGCGGTGATGCTGAGCGTCCCGGCGATCCGCGCGCTGCGGCGGGCGCCGGAGGGGCTGTTGAGCAAACCGGAGGCCGAACCGGCGGTCTGACCCGCGCCAACGATGGAACGACGTACCGGCCGGACTTCGCGGGACGGGTGGGACGTACCGGTCAGACCTGCATGACCGGTACGTTCGCCCTCCCCGCCTGACTGCTTTGCGACGTTGCTCCAGGTGAGAGCACCGTGACAGCATCCGTGGGTGACTGACCACGGGGATGACATACCTGAGCCCGGCCGCCGGTCCAGGCTCGCCGATCTGGCCGACTGGACCGTATCCGAGGCCCCGGCGAAAGCCGCACGCCCGGAGCCAGAACCCGAGGAAGCTCTGTCTTCCGCCCGGCGCGAGTTCGCGATTCTGCTCGGCGAGTTCCGGCGTGCGGCGGTCCTCGTTCCGTTCGACGCGTACGGGAGTCTGTGGACGGCGGATCAGAACGGCGTCCGCTGGATCTGTGCGTTCTCGGACGAGGAGGCCCTCGCACGATTCGCCCAAGCACAGGGCGACGGCGAGCGGGAGTGGACGTACCGCACGATTCTCGGTGCGCGCCTGCTGGATGTGATGGTGCCGATGCTCCCGGGTCCGGCGGGGGTCGCGCTGGATGCCGGAAGCATGGACGGCGTGTTGTTTCCGCCGGTCGCGGGCATCGTGCCCGACCATGTCGCGGTCGATCTGGGGGAGACGGGATGAGTGGGGAGAACGCGGATCTGAACGTGCCGCCGGCGACGTTGGCGCAGATCGCGAAGGGCATCGACCTGGCGCACACCGAATTGAAGGAACTCGGCATGACCGGGCAGGCGACGGCGGGCCGCGGCTTCTCGGATCTCGCACTCTCCGGGCTTGAGTTGGGGCACGGCGGGCTGACGTCGAAGTTCGAGACGTTCTGCAACCGTTGGGAGTGGGGAGTGCGGGCGCTGTCCCAGCGGGGCAACGGCCTCGCTGCCGGCTTGGGCCTGTCGGTGGGCTCGTTCGCGGAGCAGGAGCAGTACGTCAAGGACTCGCTCAAGATCGTGGTGAACTCCACCAACGGGAACCCCTACCTGTCCGAGGACGAGGTCAAGGGCATGAGCTGGGACTCGATCAGCAACCAGCACGCCTGGGACGACCCGGACTGGAGCGTGGACTCGTTCACCGAGGCCCACGGCGAGGTGAAGCAGCAGTGGAAGGACACCGGATACGACGTCGGGGACGCGCTGCTGGACGCTTCGGGGGCCGACGCGGCGCAGCGTGAAGGAATCGACGCATGGGCTGAGGAGCACCTCGATCCGTCACAGGAGACCGTGGCTCAGGCCGAGGAACCGCGCTGGGGGCAGGACCGCTGATGGTGGACTGGCGAGGAGGGTTCGACGGCGTCGTCGACGGGACCCTCCGGGGTCTCGACAAGGGCAAGGAACTCCTGGGCAAGGGCGTCGACGCGGCGACGGACAAGGTCGGCGCGGGGCTGGACAAGGTCGGCGCGAACGACTGGGCCGACAAGGTCGAGGACTGGGGCGACGAGACCGCGTCCTCGCTGGGCGCGGAGGTCGGGGAGAAGCAGCTGGGGCAGAGCGAGGAAGCCAACGAGCTGGTTCATGGAAGGCCGGAGAAGATCACCGCGACGGTGAAGAACCTCCGTGACTTCCAGAAGGCTTTCGATCTCGTCGGCGGCGGGATGAAGAAGCTCGATGCCGGTCAGTGGCGTGGGGAGGCGGCGGACGCCTTCCGGGCGAAGTTCTCTACGCTTCCCACCGACTGGCTGCGCGCGGCGGACGCGTTCGAGGACGCTGCGAAGGCGCTGGAGACGTACGCGTCGGCTGTCACGAGCGCCCAGAGCAAGGCACGGGCGGCGATCGCGCTCTACAAGGAGGGCACGCAGGCCTCCGAAGAGGCGGTCTCAGCGTTCAACGAGAAGGTCGACGCCTACAACGCGGCCCGCACCGGCGACGATCCCCTCCCCCACCCGGGCACCTTCTCCGACCCGGGCGTGCCCAAACGGAAGCAGGCTCAGGAGGACCTGGAGGACGCCCGCCGCATACGCAACGAAGCGGGCGGGCGGGCCGAGAGCACGGTCACCGCGGCGATGGCGCACGCGCCGAAGGAACCGAAGGGAGCGGACCGGCTCAAAAACGAGCTGTACGACTACGGGCTCTCGCAGGGCGTTGAGTTGGCGCACTTCGGCGGGGGCGTGCTCAAGGGTGTCGGCGGTCTGGTGGGCTTCCTCCGCCAGACGAACCCGATCGACCCCTACAACCTGACTCACCCCGCAGAGATGTACAAGGGCGTCAACATGACGCTCTCCGGCCTGACCAGGACAGCCGCCAACCCTGACCGGGCCCTGGAGGGCGCCTGGGATGCGCTCAAGGGCGACCCGACCGAATTCTTCGGCCGCCTGCTCCCGGAGGCAGTCGGAACGAAGGGGGCCGGAGCGCTGAAGGGCGGCCTGCGGGCGGGGCTGCGTAAGGGGGGCGGGCCCGAAGAGCCGCCGAAACCGCCGGGGCCGGCGCGGGAAGGGCACGAGAAGTCGCCCGACTCCAACGGCAAGCAGTGCGGCGAAGTCAAGTGCGCGGGCGATCCGATCGATGTGGCGACCGGGCGCATGCTCATGCCGCAGACGGACATTGCCCTCCCCGGGTCTCTCCCTCTCGTCTTCTCCCGGGTATTCGACTCCTCGTGCCGGAGTGGTCGCTGGTTCGGCACCGGCTGGTCGAGCACAGTCGACCAACGCCTTGAGATAGACGCGCAGGGTGTGGTGTTCAGCTGTGATCAAGGCAGCCTGCTGGCGTATCCGCACCCTGCGCCCGGTGTTCCCGTCATGCCCACACACGGACGGCGATGGCCTCTTGACCGGGTGGCCGACGGCTACACCATCACGAACCCGCAATCCGGCCACGTTCTGCACTTCGCCGACCAGAACCCCGATCTGGCTCTCCTGGCCCAGATCGACGACCGCAACGGCCGCTGGATCGCCTTCGAATACGACGAGGAGGGCGCCCCCACGTCCATCGTCCACCACGGCGGCTACCACCTGAAACTCACGACGGCCGAAGGACGAGTCACCGCCCTGCATTTGGCGGGCGCCGCACCGGATGGAGCCGACCAGGAAATACTGCGGTACGGCTACACGGACGGCCACCTCACGGCGGTCACCAACTCCTCCGGCCTGCCTATACGTTTCGACTGCGACGACCTGGGCCGCATCACCGCGTGGACCGACACCAACGGCAGCCGCTACGAGTACGTCTACGACGATCTCGACCGCTGCGTCTACCAGTCGGGCACGAACGGCCACCTCAAAGCCGGCTTCACCTGGGACGACACAGACCCCGAAACGGGTCTGCGCATGACGTCCATGACCGACAGTCTCGGTCACACCAAGCACTACGTGGTCAACGATCGCTCCCAGGTCGTCACCGAGATCGACGCCCTCGGGGCGGTCAACCGATTCGCGTACGACCGCTACCACCGGCTCATTGCACGTACCGATCCGTTGGGCCACGTCCACCGCTTCGAGTACGACCGGTTTGGTCGACCTATAGCCGTTGTCCGCCCAGACAGCAGGCGTTCCACCACCGAATACAACGAACTCGGCTTGCCGGTAAAGGTGACCGGCGCCGACGGAACCATCCTCCGTCAGAGTTATGACCGGCGAGGGAATCTCACATCCGTCACCGAAGGACCGTACTCCACCACACGCTTCACTTATGACGGGGCAGGCCGGCTAGTCTCGGCGACCGATGCCCTCGGCCGAACCACCGTCGTTCGCAATAATGCGGCCGGTCTGCCACTGGAGATCACCAACCCTCTCGGTGCCACGACACGGTGCAAGCGCGACCCATTCGGCCGCCCCGTAGTGGTCACTGACCCACTCGGAAGAACGAGTCATCGACAGTGGACGATCGAAGGGCAACTCGCCCTTCGGATCGGGCCTGATGAAGCCGAGGAGTCCTGGACCCACGACGGCGAAGGGAATTGCCTGTCATACACCGACGCGATGGGCAGGACCAGCCGCTACGAGTACGGCGCCTTCGATCTGCTCACAGCCAGCATCGACCCTGATGGCGTACGTAATCAGTACACGCACGACAGCAACCTTCAATTGACAGATGTGACCAACCCTCAAGGTCTGAAATGGAGTTACGAATATGACGCCGCCGGACGCCTGATCAGAGAAGTCGACTTCGACGGCAGATCTCTCACCTATGACCACGATGCTGCGGGAAGGCTAGTCTTCCGCAGAAACGGACTCGGGCAGGGAATCCACTACGAACATAATGTCATGGGGCAGGTTGTCCGCAAGAATGCAGATGGCGCTGTCACGACATTTGAGTACGACATCTTCGATGAACTTGCCCACGCCGTCGGACCCGACGCCACACTGACCCGGTTGCGCGACCGGTTCGGCCGACTCAGGTCGGAGACAGTGAACGGTCGAACTCTCAATTTCGAGCACGACAAACTGGGGCGCCGTAGCACACGCACAACTCCATCAGGATTGGTGAGCTCTTGGGAATATGACGCAATCGGGCGCCGAAGCAAGATTATCAGCTCAGGTCGCAAAGTGGAGCTCACACGTGACGTCGCCGGACAACGGACGCGGCAGCAGTTCGGCGAGACAGTAACAATCGACCAGGAATTCAACGCGCTAGGTCATGTCGTACGCCAACATGTGGTGACGTCGGAGAAGAATCTTTACAGTCGCTCCTACGCTTACAGTGCGGACGGAAATCTCAACGCAATCCATGATTGCACCGACGGTGATCAGCAGTTCGAACTCGACGTACATGGCCGCGTCACCGGGGTCAGTGGTGAGAGCTGGTCCGAGAGCTATGCCTACGACGAGGCCGGCAATCAGACGTATGCATCGTGGCCACACCGCCACCCCGGCGGTCAGGACGCCGCGGGAGAACGCACTTACAGGGGAACGCGCATAGAAAAAGCAGGCCGCGTCCGTTACGAATACGATGCCCAGAACCGCATCACGCTGCGCCGGAAGACCCGACTGTCCCGCCCGCCGGAGGTATGGCGCTACACATGGGACTCGGAAGATCGACTCACCGCCGTGACCACCCCGGACGGCACTCGCTGGCGCTACCTCTACGATCCCATCGGTCGTCGAATTTCTAAGCACCGGTTGGCAGCAGACGGCAAGACGGTCACCGAAAACATTTCCTTCACCTGGGATGGAAGCAATCTGTGCGAACAGATTACTCATGCAGAAGACTTGCCCAACCCGGTTTCCCTTACCTGGGATCACGAAGGGTTTCACCCACTCACCCAGGTGGAGCGAGTATTCTCGGCGAATAAACCGCAGGAGGTCATTGACGAACGATTCTTCGCGATCGTAACGGACCTCGTCGGGGCCCCTACAGAGGCAATTGACGAGACGGGCGATATTTCCTGGCGTGCACGCAGAACCCTCTGGGGAGCCACGGCCTGGGCCGTGGACGGCACGACCTACGTCCCCTTCCGCTTTCCGGGCCAGTACTTTGACCCAGAAACCGCTCTACATTACAACTATTTCCGCCACTACGATCCGGAAACCGCCCGCTATCTCACGAGTGATCCGCTGGGTCTGGAGCCTTCCCCTAATCCGGTCGCCTACGTCTCCAATCCGAACACCTGGACAGATCCCCTCGGATTGGGCCCCTGCCCCCCAAAAGGGGAAAGGATTAACCCGTTCACAACGAGAGGCGAGGCAGAGGAGGCTGCCTTCAAAGCGGCTGGCGTACCCTACGGAGAAACCCCTATAGCCGAGTGGACGGTCACGGGTGACAAGAATCTGAAATACTCCCCCGGCTATGTATATTCAAAGGATATGTCACACTGGGGTAGTTTTCGACAATTCGAGACACCTCAAGGATCCCGCGTGGTAGTGGAACATGTTTCCGATCCAGCCGGCCCTCATTTCCATGCAGGAAAGCCAAAAATCGACGACAGCCGAAGCCTGGTCAACTTCGGCTGGGACAACGCGAGGGTTCAACGCGGGGACGGATCTTTCGGCTACCCTGAGAACATGGAGCGGTATGGGAAAATAAATAAGCCTGGCGGAGATCATCACTTCTTCTACGAAGAAGGCTAAACAGTACGACCTATCATAGGACGGAGTAATCAAAGTGCCCGATATCGAAGAACAGAAAATTAAAAGAACGCTGCAGGGCTGCGGATTGGAAATCACGGACACTGAGGCCCCGACTGCGGCACCGTCTGTGACGAAGGCTATTCAAATGGTCGCGGGCATAGGTATTGAGCCAACCGTATCCATCGATGCAGCAGGCCAAGATTCTCTGGAGGAGCTCGATCGGCAGTGGCACGAAAAGACACGGTCAGCACTCACCGAACCAGGTTCCGGCGAGTTCTTCATTGTGCCGCCGGGGAGTGGGGGGTCTACCGTCGGATGGGTATCGGTCAAGGACATCGCACCCCCTGGCCTGCCGTCGCGCATTGCTGCGGCGACCGGAACTCCCGAGTTTGTGGCGTTGTCCGCAGATGGGACGCACCTGTGTGCGGTAACGGAGGAAGAGGATACGTACTGGATCATTGTGCGTTCGCTCGACTGAGCCGGCCCGGCCGCCCCTCACTCCTCCGGCGGAAAAACCACCTCCCCCGACCCCGCCAGCGTCAGCGTGATCGCCTCCACCGG
Organism: Streptomyces sp. NPDC026589; assembly: GCF_040638385.1. Lineage (NCBI taxonomy): Bacteria > Bacillati > Actinomycetota > Actinomycetes > Kitasatosporales > Streptomycetaceae > Streptomyces > Streptomyces sp. NPDC026589. The sequence continues at coordinate 33,465 of NZ_JBEZYG010000002.1, read as the reverse complement.
GCAGCCCTCCGCCGCCGCGAGGACCTCCTCGCCCGCGTCCCGGTCCTCGGCGGTCGGGTGGGACTGGCGGGCCGAGTCCAGGTGGAAGGCGTCCGGGGCGTGGTTGACGCACATGCCGGAGCCGATGCAGACCGACCGGTCGACCTCCACGTGCCAGCGGTCGCCCATCACGCCTCCCGGTAGCCGGCGGGCAGGTGGATCATCTTGTGCTCGAAGAACTCGCCGTAGCCCTCGGGGCCGAACTCGCGGCCCAGGCCGGAGTTCTTGTAGCCGCCGAAGGGGCCGAGCATGTCGAGGCTGAAGGTGTTCACGCTGTACGTGCCCGTGCGGACCCGGCGGGCCACGTCGATGCCGCGTTCCGTGTCGGCTGTCCAGACACTGCCGCTGAGGCCGTACGGGGAGTCGTCGGCGATGCGGACGGCCTCGGCCTCGTCCTCGTACGGGATCAGGCAGATCACCGGGCCGAAGATCTCCTCGCGGGCGATGCGCATGGAGTTGTCCACCGAGCCGAAGAGGGTGGGCTCGACGTACCAGCCTCGCTCCTGGGTAGGGGGGCGGTTGCCGCCGGTGAGGATCTTGGCGCCTTCCTCCTGGCCCAACCGGATGTAGTCGAGGGAGCGTTGTTGCTGGCGTCGGGCCACCAGCGGGCCCAGTTCGGTCGTGGGGTCGAGGGGGTCGCCCACGCGCAGGGCTCCGGCCGCCGCCGCGAAGGCTTCCGCCATCTCGTCGTAGCGGGAGTTCGGGACCAGGATGCGCGTCTGCGCCACGCACGCCTGGCCGTTGATCATCCAGGCGAAGGGGACGATGCCCGCCACCGCCGCCTCCAGGTCTGCGTCGGGGAGGACGATCGCCGCCGATTTGCCGCCGAGCTCCAGGGTGACGCGGGTCAGGTTGCGGGAGGCCACCTCCATCACGCGGCGGCCGGCCGCCACCGAGCCGGTGAAGGAGACCTTGTCCACGTCCCGGTGGCCCACCAGGTATTCGCTGACCTCACGGTCGGCCGGGAGGATGGAGAGGACCCCGGGCGGCAGACCCGCCTCCGCCGCTATCTCCGCCAGGAGGTAGGCGTCCAGGGGGGTTTCCGGTGAGACCTTCAGGACCGCCGTGCAGCCCGCCAGCAAGGCCGGGGCCAGCTTGGCGGCGGCCGTGAACTGCGGGACGTTCCACGGGACGACCGCGGCGACCACGCCGACCGGTTCGCGGCGGACCAGGAGGGGGCCGAGGACGCCGTCGCGGCGTTCCTCGTACGGGAAGTCGCGCGCCACCGTGATCGCCGAGTCCCAGACCATCATCGCGGCCAGCGCCTGCACCATGACGCTCGAACTGTACGGGGTGCCGTTCTGGGCGCTGATCAGGCGCGCGAACTCCTCGTGGCGTACGGCGAAGGCGTCCTTGATCCGGGTGATCACCGCGATCCGCTCGTCCAGGCCCATCCTCGGCCAGGGGCCCTCGTCGAAGGCGCGGCGGGCGGCGGCGACCGCCCGGTCCACATCGCCCTCGGAGGCGTGCGGCACGCGGCCGATGACCTGTTCGGTGTGCGGGGAGATCACCTCGATGACCTCGGTGCCGAGCGGATCGGTGAACTCCCCGCCGATGAACAGGTGTCCGTGTTCCACAAGCTCCGTAAGTTCCGTCATGGCTGTTGCCTCCCGCGAACCCGTGCACCCGTAACCGTGACCGTGACTGACTGTTCGTCAGAACTGATATCAGTTCTCGTTCGAGGAGTCCACGGCGCGGACCGCATCCAGGGGCGAATATTTGGGAAACCTGGGATACCACTGGAACAAGTTCTCGTTACAGTGGAGGCCGGTACGGAGATGGGGAGCCCATGACGCAGGTGACGCAGGCGACGCAGGTGACCGACCACGGCGGGGGCGTCCACAGCATCAAGGTCCCCATCCCCGACAACCCGCTGGGCCACACCCTGGTCCACCTCGTCGACACCGACCGGGGGCCGGTCCTCATCGACACCGGCTGGGACGATCCGGCCTCCTGGGAGACCCTGGTCTCCGGGCTGACCGCCCTCGGCACCGCCGTCGCCGACATCCACGGCGTCGTCATCACCCACCACCATCCCGACCACCACGGTCTCTCCGGCCGGGTCCGCGAGGCGTCCGGGGCCTGGATCGCGATGCACGAGGCCGACACGGCGATCGTCCGGCGCACCCGGGAATCCGAGCCCGGCACCTGGCTCGACTACCTCACCCGCAAGCTCGCCGCAGTCGGCGCGCCGGACGAACACCTCGCCCCGTTGCGCGCCGCCCGTAGCGGAGGGCGGCTGGGGACCCTGCCGGGTCTGCGCGCCGCCCTGCCCGACCGGGAGATCGTGCCCGGCGAACTGCTCGACCTCGCCGGGCGGCGGCTGCGGGCCGTCTGGACCCCCGGACACACCCCGGGGCACGTCTGCCTCCATCTGGAGGAGCGGCATCCGGCGGACCTGGCGGGGCACGGGCGGCTGTTCTCCGGGGACCATCTGCTGCCCGGGATCAGTCCGCACATCGGGCTGTACGAGGACCCCGACGACACGACGGTCACCGATCCCCTCGGCGACTACCTCGCCTCGCTGGAGCGGATCGGCCGCCTCGGGGTCGCCGAGGTGCTGCCCGCGCACCAGTACGCGTTCACCGACGCGGAGGGGCGGGTGCGGGAGCTGCTGGACCACCACGAGGAGCGGCTGACCGGGCTCCTCGCGCTGCTCGCCACGCCCCTCACTCCGTGGCAGCTCGCGGAGCGGATGGAGTGGAACCGGCCCTGGGAGCAGATCCCGCACGGCTCGCGGTCCATCGCCGTCTCCGAGGCCGAGTCCCATCTGCGGCGGCTCGTGAAGCTCGGCCGCGCGGAGGCCGTGCCGGGCGGGCCCCCGGTGACGTACATCGCCGTCTGACATCGCCGTCTGCCGTCCCCGTCTGACGTCGCCGTCTGATCACCGCCGTCGCCCACGCCCCTGGTGACGTACACCGCCGTCCGATCACCGTCGTGGCGCGCGCCCCCGGCCACGCCCCCGTCCCCCGGCCGCGGACCGGTAGAGTGGGCAGGTCGTCATCATGCCCGTACAGGGGGAAGCCGGTGGGAATCCGGCGCAGTGCCCCAGCCGTGACCCGTCCGCCCGACGGCAGCCGGACCGCCCGCCGCGGAGCGTGACCGGCTCGGGCCACCGGAACCCCGGTGGCCGGCACCGTCGAGGCATACGGGGCCGGAGCCCGGGGATCTCGTGAGCCCGGGGAGTCCGGCCCTCGCAGGAGAGGCCCAGCCAGCCATGACCGTACGCCGCAGCGCAGCCGCGCTCGCGACCACCGCCGTGCTCCTGGGCGCGGCCGCACCTGTAGCGGTCGCCGCGCCGAGTCCTTCTCCGTCCGCGGAGCTGCCGGCCGGGCTCTACGGCACCACGGACCCCACGTACGACGGGGTGTGGCGGCAGTCGCTGGCCTTCCTCGCGCAGAAGATCGAGTACGTCACGCCGTCCACCGCCGCCGTCGACTGGCTGGTGGGCCAGCAGTGCGACAGCGGCGCGTTCACCTCGTACCGCGACGCCTCCAAGCCCTGTGACGCCTCCACGGTGATGGACACCAATGCCACCGCCGTCGCCGTGCAGGCCCTCGTCGAGATCAACCAGCGCCGCGACGACGCCAACAACGGGGCCGACTGGCTGAAGTCCGTACAGAACGAGGACGGCGGCTGGGGCTACAACCCCGGCAGCCCGAGCGACGCGAACTCCACGTCCATCGTGATCGGCGCGCTCGCCCGGACCGGTGTCCCGGTCAACGAGCTCACCACCGCCGACGGCAGCACCCCGTACACCGCGCTCCAGTCGCTGGCCATCCCCTGCGGGGACGAGGACGGCGGCGCGTTCGCGTACCAGCCGGGCAAGAAGGGCGAGCTGACCGCCAACCTGGACGCCACCGCGGCCTCGGTGCTCGGCCTGATGGGCAAGGGCATCGCCTCCGGCACGTCCAACGCGGTCAAGGACCCCTCCTGCACGAAGGGCGACGACCTCAGCCCGGAGCAGACCGCCCAGAACGGCTCCTTCTTCCTCGCGGACGCCTTGAAGAAGTCGCCGTACCTGGAGCAGGCCCCGATGCCGGGCGCCGAGAACACCGAGCCGCAGCCCGACTACGGCAACACCGCGGACGCGGTCGTCGCGCTCGCCGCCTCCGGGCACACGGACAGGGCCGAGGCCTCCGTCGCCTGGCTCCAGAAGAACGCCACCGACTGGGCGAAGCAGAGCGGCCCGGCCGCCACCGCACAGCTGATCCTCGCGGCGCACGCCACCGGCGCGGACGCCCGCAGCTTCGGCGGCGTCAACCTCGTCAAGCAGCTCAACACGATGGGCCCCGCCCCGGCCGCCACCGCCCTCCCCTCGCCCACGCCGACCGGCCCGCAGCCCTCCAGCGGCACCGACAGCGACGACAGCGGGCTGAGTCTGGGGTGGCTGATCGGCTTCGGTCTCGTCGCCGGGGCGGGCATCGGCTTCGTGCTGAGCATGCGTCGGAAGAAGCAGCAGCCGTGAGCCGTACGACGGTCCCGGCGCGACCGCGGAACGCCGCCGTCGCCCGGCTTCGGAACCCCGCCGCCGTACGGCTTCGGAACCCCGCCGCCGTACGGCTGAGGAATCCCGCCGTCGCCCGGCTGCGGAATCCTCTCGTCGCCCTGCTGGCCGCCCTGGTCGCCGCCTCGGCCGTCCTCCTCGGCGCGGGCAGCGCCGAGGCCTCCGGTTACCGCTACTGGTCCTTCTGGGAGGGCAACGGCAAGAACTGGGAGTACGCCACCCAGGGGCCGTCGCTGCTGCGCCCGGACGACGGCGCGGTCCAGGGCTTCCGGTTCGCCGTGAGCGAGGACTCGGGCGATGCCGCACAGCCGCGCCGCGCCCCCGACTTCGGGACGATCTGCGCGGGCACGCCGGCGAAGGACGGGCAGAAGCGGGTGGCGCTGGTGATCGACCCCGGTACGGCGGCGGACGCCCCTGACGGGGAGAAGCCGCCCGCCCCGCGCACCGCGTGCGCGCAGGTCGCACCCGACGCCAGCAGCGCGGAGGCGCTCGCCGCGGTGGCGAAGCCGCTGCGGTACGACAGCAGCGCCATGCTCTGCGCGATCTCGGGTTACCCCAAGGCCGGCTGCGGCGAACAGGTGTCCGGCGAGGACGGCAGCGCGAAGCCGTCCGCCCCCGCGGAGACGGGCGAGACGTCGAAGCCCGCCGACGACTCGGACGACGGGTCATCCGATGGCGCCGGCGGTCCGTCCGTCGGGCTCCTCGTCGGCATCGCCGCCGTCCTGCTGCTGGGCGTCGCCGCCGTGGTCCAGGCCCGCCGCCGCCGGTGACCGCCTCCCCCGCCCCGGCTCCGGCCCGGCTGCTGCGCCGCGCCCTGCACGCCCCCGAGGCGGACCGCGGCAACGCGCTGCCCGCCGGGGCGTGGTGGCTGTGGGCGCTGGGTCTGGCCACCGCCGCGTCCCGGACGACGAACCCGCTGCTCCTCGGGCTGCTGGTCGGGGTGGCGGGCTATGTGGTGGCGGCGCGGCGGACGGATGCGCCGTGGGCCCGTTCGTACGGCGCGTTCGTCAAGCTCGGGCTGTTCGTCGTAGCGGTGCGGCTGCTGTTCTCCGTCCTCCTCGGATCGTCGATCCCCGGCTCCCACACGATGTTCGTCCTCCCCGAACTGCCGCTGCCCGACTGGGCGCGGGGCGTGCGGATCGGTGGCCGGGTCACCGCCGAACAGCTGGTCTTCTCGCTGTACCAGGGGATGAAACTGGCCGCGCTGCTGATCTGCGTCGGCGCGGCGAACGCGCTGGCCAACCCGGCGCGGCTGCTGAAGTCGCTGCCGGGTGCGCTGTACGAGGCGGGGGTCGCCGTCGTGGTCGCGATGACGTTCGCGCCCAACATGGTGGCCGACGTGGTCCGGCTGCGCACCGCGCGCCGGCTGCGGGGCCGGCCGACCGGCGGTGTGCGGGCCGTGGCGCAGATCGGGCTGCCGGTGCTGGAGGGGGCGCTGGAGCGGTCGGTGGCGGTGGCCGCGTCGATGGACGCGCGCGGGTACGGGCGTACGGCGCAGGTCCCGGCCGCCGTCCGGCACACCACCAACGTCCTCACCCTGGGCGGGCTGCTCGGTGTGTGCGCCGGCACGTACGGGCTGCTGGCCGCGCAGGGGGCGGTGTACGGGCTGCCGTTGCTGCTGGCCGGTCTGGTCACGGCGATGGCCGGGCTGCGGCTCGGCGGGCGGCGCTCGGTGCGCACCCGGTACCGGCCCGACCGGTGGGGCGTTCGGGCCTGGCTGGTGGCGTGCTCGGGTGCGGTGGTCGCGGCGGCGATGATCTGGGCGGGCGCGGTGAATCCGGACGCGATGCGCCCCGGTGTCGTACCGCTGGTCGCGCCGGTGCTGCCGCTGTGGCCCGCCGCGGCGGTGCTGATCGGGCTGCTGCCCGCCCTGGTCGCCCCCCTGCCGCCGTCCGCGCACGGGCCCGGAAAACCGTCCGCGCAGGGGACCGGGAAGCCGTCCGCGCACGGAGCCGGGAAGCCGTCCACGCACGGGACCGGTAAACAGGCTCGTCCCAGCAAGGAGCAGGCGTGATCAGGTTCGAGCGGGTCTCCGTGCGGTACGAGGGCACGGAGCGCCCCACGCTGTCCGACGTCGATCTCACGGTCCCCGAGGGTGAACTCGTCCTGCTCGTCGGCCCCTCCGGTGTCGGCAAGTCGACTCTGCTGGGTACGGTCTCCGGGCTCGTCCCGCACTTCACGGGCGGGCTGCTCTCGGGCCGGGTCACGGTGGGCGGCCGCGACACCCGTACGCACAAGCCCCGCGAACTGGCCGATCTGGTCGGCACGGTGGGCCAGGACCCGCTCGCGCACTTCGTCACGGACACCGTCGAGGACGAGCTGGCGTACGGCATGGAGTCGCTGGGTCTCGCCCCCGACGTGATGCGCCGCCGGGTCGAGGAGACGCTCGATCTGCTGGGCCTGGCCGAGCTGCGCGACCGGCCGATCGCGACCCTGTCGGGCGGCCAGCAGCAGCGGGTGGCGATCGGTTCGGTGCTCACCCCGCACCCGAGGGTGCTGGTGCTGGACGAGCCGACCTCCGCGCTGGACCCGGCGGCGGCCGAGGAGGTCCTCGCGGTGCTCCAGCGGCTGGTGCACGACCTGGGCACGACCGTTCTGATGGCCGAGCACCGGCTGGAGCGCGTGGTGCAGTACGCGGACCAGGTCGTCCTGCTGCCCGCCCCGGGCGCCGCCCCCGTGATGGGGCCGCCCGCCGAGATCATGAAGGTGTCGCCGGTACGGCCCCCGGTGGCCGAGCTGGGACTGCTCGCGGGCTGGGACCCGCTGCCGCTGTCGGTACGGGACGCCCGGCGCGGGGCGGGCGGGCTGCGGGAGCGGCTGGCGGAGGCTGATCCCCCCGGCGAGGAGCCGCCCGTACCCCCGGAGGTACCGGGGATGCCGGAGGCGCCGTCCGGTCGGCCCGTCGCGCCCCCGCCCGTGGCGCACGCCCCCCGGCCCGGCCGGTTCGCCCGGCTCCTGGGGCGCGGGGCCGGCGCCCCGGCTGCCCCGGTCGCCGATCCGGTCACCCGGGTCGACGGGCTCGGGGTGCGGCGCGGCCGGGTCGAGGCGCTGCGGCGGGTGACGCTCACCGTGGCCCCGGGCGAGACGGTGGCCCTGATGGGCCGCAACGGGGCCGGCAAGTCCACGCTGCTCGGCGCGCTCGTCGGCATGATCGAGCCCACCGCGGGCACCGTGCGCGTCGGCGGCCTGGCCCCGGCCCGGACGGACCCCCGGGCGATGGTGCGCCGGGTCGGTCTCGTACCGCAGGAGCCGCGCGATCTGCTGTACGCGGACACGGTGGCCGCCGAGTGCGCCGCCGCCGACCGGGACGCGGGCGCGGCGGAGGGTTCCTGTCGGGCGCTGGTGTCGGAGCTGCTGCCGGGCGTCGGGGACGACATCCACCCCCGGGACCTCTCCGAGGGCCAGCGGCTCGCCCTGGCCCTGGCGCTGGTGCTGACGGGCCGCCCGCCGCTGTTGCTGCTGGACGAGCCGACCCGCGGTCTGGACTACGCGGCGAAGGCCCGGCTCGTCGGCGTGCTGCGCGGTCTGGCGGCCGAGGGGCACGCGATCGTCCTGGCGACGCACGACGTGGAACTGGCGGCGGAGCTGGCGCACCGGGTGGTGATCCTCGCCGAAGGGGAGGTCGTCGCGGACGGTCCGACCGGACAGGTGGTGGTCTCCTCCCCCGCGTTCGCCCCGCAGACGGCGAAGATCCTGGCCCCGCAGGAGTGGCTGACCGTGTCCCAGGTGCGCGGCGCGCTGGCGGCGGGCGTATGAGCGAGAAGGAGGCCGTCGTCCGGGAACAGGCGGCCCGGCCGGTGCGGCTCGGGCCGAAGTCGGTCGCCGTGCTGCTGCTCACCAGCGCCGTCGGCGTCGTCGCCTTCGGGTGGCCGCTGCTGGCGGACACCGGGTCCGGGCTGGCGCACGCGCAGGACGCGCCCTGGCTGTTCGCGGCGCTGCTGCCGCTGCTCGTCGCGGTGGTGGTGGCGACGATCTCCGAGTCCGGCATGGACGCGAAGGCCGTCGCGATGCTCGGGGTGCTGGCGGCGGTCGGGGCGGCGCTGCGCCCGCTCGGCGCCGGGACGGCGGGCCTGGAGCCGATGTTCTTCCTGATGGTGCTGAGCGGACGGGTGCTGGGCCCGGGGTTCGGTTTCGTCCTCGGTTCGGTGACTATGTTCGCCTCGGCGCTGCTGACGGGCGGGGTCGGGCCCTGGATGCCGTTCCAGATGCTGTCGATGGGCTGGTTCACCATGGGCGCGGGCCTGCTGCCGGGGGCCGACCGGCTGCGCGGGCGGGCCGAGCCGGCGATGCTCGCGGTGTACGGCTGCGTGGCGGCGTTCGCGTACGGCGTGGTGATGAACCTCCAGGGCTGGCCGCTCATCACGGGGATCGGTTCGGGGATCTCGTTCGACGGGGACGACCCGCTGCACGAGAACCTGGTGCGTTTCCTCGCGTACTACCTCACGACCTCGCTGGGCTGGGACCTGGGGCGGGCGGTGCTGACCGTGGTGTTGACGGTCACGCTCGGACCGACGCTGCTGAGGGCGCTGCGCCGGGCCACCCGCCGCGCCGCGTTCGACGCGCGGGCCGTGTTCGGGGAGCCGGAGGAGCCCGAGAGGCAGCCTGGGAAGCAGCAGTCCGGGAAGCAGCCCGAGGGGACGGCCCCCGGCTCACCGTGAAGTGCCGTCACGGGGTCACAGCCGCTGGATGATCGTGCCCGTCGCCAGGGCCCCTCCCGCGCACATCGTGATGAGCGCGAACTCCTTGTCGCGGCGTTCCAGCTCGTGCAGGGCCGTGGTGATCAGCCGGGCGCCCGTCGCGCCGACCGGGTGACCCAGCGCGATCGCGCCGCCGTTGACGTTGACCTTCTCCAGGCCGTCGAGGTCCGCCTCGAACTCCTGCGCCCAGCTCAGCACCACCGACGCGAACGCCTCGTTGATCTCGACGAGGTCGATGTCCCGCAGCGTCATGCCCGCCTTGCCGAGCACCGCCCGGGTCGCGTCGATCGGGCCGTCCAGATGGAAGTGCGGGTCGGAGCCGACGAGGGCCTGGGCCACGATCCGGGCCCGGGGCTTGAGCTTCAGGGCTCGGGCCATGCGCTTGGAGGACCACATGATCGCGCAGGCCCCGTCCGATATCTGCGAGGAGTTCCCGGCGGTGTGGATCGCGCTCGGCATGACGGCCTTGAGCCCCGCGAGCGCCTCCATCGAGGTGTCGCGCAGACCCTCGTCCCGGTCGACGAGCCGCCACATGCCCTGACCGGCCGCCTGCTCCTCCTCGGTGGTCGGGACCTGGACGGCGTACGTCTCGCGCTTGAAGCGCTCCTCCGCCCAGGCGGCGGCCGCCCGCTGCTGGGAGAGCAGCCCGAGCGCGTCGACCCGCTCCCGGGTCAGGCCGCGTTTGCGGGCGATGCGTTCGGCCGCCTCGAACTGGTTGGGCAGGTCGACGTTCCACTCGTCGGGCCAGGGCTTTCCCGGGCCGTGCTTGGAACCGCTGCCCAGCGGCACCCGGGACATCGCCTCGACGCCGCAGCTGATGCCCACGTCGATGACCCCGGCGGCCACCATGTTGGCGACCATGTGGGAGGCCTGCTGCGAGGAGCCGCACTGGCAGTCGACGGTGGTGGCGGCGGTCTCGTACGGGAGCCCCACGGTCAGCCAGGCGTTGCGGGCCGGGTTCATGGACTGCTCACCGGCGTGGGTGACGGTGCCGCCGACGATCTGTTCGACGCAGTCGGCCTGGATGCCGGTGCGCCCCAGAAGTTCACGGTAGGTCTCGCCCAGCAGATAGGCGGGGTGCAGATTGGCGAGTGCGCCTCCGCGCCTGCCGATGGGAGTGCGTACGGCTTCGACGATGACGGGTTCCGCGGCCATGAGCTCGTCCTCTCCTCGCGCTTCCGCAGGGGGCGTCCCGGCGCCCACGGAAGGAACTAGTACGCGTTCTAGTTCTGCTAGCAGTCTCGTGACGGCGACCCGGCTGCGCAAGAGGCGTGCACGCACCGCACGCGCGCCCCTCCGGCAGTGCGGCGCCCCGCACCGACACCCGGGGCAAGAGATCCGGCCACGACTCTTGCCACTTGTAGAACTCGTTACTACCTTGCGGGCAACTTCTGATGGAGCGTCAGACAGTCGCGACCGCCGGCCGGTCCGCCGACTGATCCGGAGTGGAGAGGTGCCCATGCGCTGCCCCCATCTGCCCGACGGGTTCGACTTCACCGACCCCGACCTCCTCCAAGCCCGCGTGCCACACCCGGAGTTCGCGATGATGCGGGAGACCGCGCCGGTCTGGTGGTGCACCCAGCCCCGCAACATCTCCGGGTTCGGCGACGAGGGCTACTGGGCCGTCACCCGTCACGCGGACGTCAAGTACGTCTCCACGCACCCCGAGTTGTTCTCCTCGAACACCAACACCGCCGTCATCCGCTTCAACGAGACGATCAGCCGCGACCAGATCGACGTCCAGAAGCTGATCATGCTGAACATGGATCCGCCGGAGCACACCCGGGTCCGCCAGATCGTCCAGCGCGGCTTCACCCCGCGCGCGGTGCGCTCCCTGGAGACCGCCCTGCGCTCCAGGGCCCGCTCCATCGTCGAGACCGCCCTGGCCTCCGCCGACGCCGACGGCTCCTTCGACTTCGTGACCAACATCGCGGTGGAGCTCCCGCTCCAGGCCATCGCCGAGCTCATCGGCGTACCGCAGGAGGACCGTTCGAAGATCTTCGACTGGTCCAACAAGATGGCCGCGTACGACGATCCGGAGTACGCGATCACCGAGGAGGTCGGCGCCGAGGCGGCGATGGAGATCGTGGCGTACTCGATGAACCTGGCGGCTGCCCGCAAGGAGTGCCCGGCCCAGGACATCGTGAGCCGGCTCGTCGCGGCGGAGGGGCAGGGGAACCTGTCCTCGGACGAGTTCGGGTTCTTCGTGATCCTGCTCGCGGTGGCCGGGAACGAGACGACCCGCAACGCGATCAGTCACGGCATGCACGCCTTCCTCACCCACCCCGAACAGTGGGAGCTCTACAAGCGGGAGCGCCCGAAGACCACGGCCGAGGAGATCGTGCGCTGGGCGACCCCGGTCGTCTCCTTCCAGCGGACCGCCACCGAGGACCTGGAGCTGGGCGGTCAGCGGATCAGGAAGGGCGAGCGGGTGGGGCTGTTCTACTCCTCGGCCAACAACGACCCCGAGGTGTTCGACGGACCGGAGGCCTTCGACATCACCCGCGACCCCAACCCGCACCTCGGGTTCGGGGGCGGCGGCCCGCACTTCTGTCTGGGCAAGTCGCTGGCCGTGATGGAGATCGACCTGATCTTCAACGCCATCGCCGACGTACTGCCCGACCTCCGGCTCCTGGAGGACCCGCGGCGGCTGCGTTCGGCCTGGCTCAACGGGATCAAGCAGCTCCAGGTGACGACGGTCGCGGCCACCTGACACCGGCCGCGCGGCGCGCGGACCATGCGAGGACGCGGCGATCATGCCGAAGGGGTGCCGGGACGTATTTCAGCCGTCCCGGCACCCCTTCGGCCTGCTGCTACTTGCCGCCGACTCTTTCGGCGGGTTCATGCTCCGGTACGAGGGCGGGTCCGGGCGATTCCACGGCTTCGGCTTCGGCTTCGGCTTCGGCGGATTCCGTGGCCTCGGCGGCCTTGGAGGTCTTGGAGGCCACGGAGGCCTCGGCCGCTGGTGGCTCCGCCGGTTCCGTCGCCGTCCCGGTCACCTGCTCCTGCCCGGTCACAAGCTTCCGCGGCCCCGACAGCAGATATGTCAGCCCGAAGCCCATCGCCACGACGAGTGCGCCGCCGGCCGCGTCGAGCACCCAGTGGTTGGCGGTGGCCACGATCGCGGCGATCGTGAAGAGCGGGTGCAGCAGGCCGAGCGCCTTCATCCACAGTTTCGGGGCCAGCATCACGATGACCACCCCGCACCACAGTGACCAGCCGAAGTGCAGCGATGGCATCGCCGCGTACTGGTTGGTGACGGTGGTCAGGGTCCCGTAGTCGGGCTTCGCGAAGTCCTGCACCCCGTGGACGGTGTCGATGAAGCCGAGGCCGGGCATGAGCCGGGGCGGGGCCAGGGGGTAGAGCCAGAAGCCGACGAGCGCGAGCAGCGTGGCGAAGCCGATGGACGAGCGGACCCAGCGGTAGTCGGCGGGGCGGCGCGCGTACAGCACACCGAGGATCGTCAGCGGGACGATGAAGTGGAACGTGGAGTAGTAGTAGTCGAAGAACTCACGCAGCCAGGCGATCTGCACGACCGTGTGGTTGACCCAGTGCTCGATGTCGATGTGCAGCCACTGCTCGATGGCGTGGATCTGCCGGCCGTGCTCCTCGGCGAGCGGGCGGCCCGCCCTGGCGGCGAGGCGGACCTGGGCGTAGGCGTCGTAGACGACCCGGATGAGCAGGAGTTCCAGCAGCAGGTTGGGGCGGGTGAGGACCCGGCGCCAGAACGGCAGGAGCGGCACGCGTCTCCAGCGCGCCGCGACCGGTTTCGCGTAGTCGGTGGGGACCGGGTGCTGCCAGTACGGCGAGGTGCGGGGCACGAACGGGGCGAGGCAGGCCGCGCCGAGCGCCACGAGGAGCAGCACGTTGTCGCGGACCGGGAAGAGCGCCTCGATGTTCGGCAGCAGCATCGTGCCCGGCAGGGTGACGACCAGCAGCACCACGGACGGCCAGACCAGCCGGTCGGAGGCCCGTTTGCCGACCTTGCCGACGACCGCGAGGAGCACCCAGAGCAGCTGGTGCTGCCAGGCGGTCGGCGAGACGGCGACCACGACGCAGCCGGTCACGGCCACCGCGAGGAGCAACTGCCCGTCCTGCGCGTACCGCACCGCGCGGCGCAGTCCGACGACCACGACGGCGGCGGAGAGCACCAGGAACAGGGCGATCTCCACGGGGCCTTCGAGGCCGAGCCTGAGCAGCGCCCCGTGCAGGGACTGGTTGGCGAGGCTGTCCGGCCGTTCCGCCAGTCCGGCGCCCGCGAGATGGTGCACCCAGTACGTCCACGAGTCCTTCGGCGCCGCCGCCCAGGCGGCGGCCGTGGCGAGGGCGAAGGTCACGCCCGCGCTCAGCGACGCCTGCCGTCTGCCGGTCAGCCAGAGCAGGGCGGCGAAGAGCAGCAGCACCGGCTGGAAGGCGGCGGCGAGACCGACGAGGACGCCCGCCGCCCGGTGCTCCCGGACGACGAAGCAGGCCAGGAGCACCAGGAGGACGGGGAGGATGCTGGTCTGGCCCAGGTGCAGGGTGTTGCGGACCGGCAGCGACAGCATGAGCAGGCTGATCGCGACGGGGGCCGCGAGCAGGGCCGTCCGGCGGCCCACCGGCGAGGGCAGGGCCCGGGCCGCGACGATGCCGAGGGCGACGACGAGCAGCAGGGACCCGAACGTCCACGCCACGCCCAGGGCCTCCTGGGCCGACGCGGTGAGAGGTTTCAGGACCAGCCCGGCGAAGGGCGTGCCGGTGAACCGGCCGCTGTCGTACAGCGAGCCCGTCACGTGCAGGACACCGTTCTCCCCGATCCAGGTCTCCAGATCGAGGAGCCGTTCCCCCGGTGGCTGCCGGAGCACCACCGCCACCTGCCGTACCGCCAGCACGGCCACGACCAGCCAGAGCAGGGCCCGGACCAGCCCGGCTCTCCCTCCCGTGTCCGTCGCCGCGTCACCGCGCACACTGTGATCCGCATTCACCACGCTGCGCCGACCCTCCCACCGTTCCATGCATCTCCCCTTCGAGTGGGGGCATGCCGGATGAAGCCTCGCATTGCCCTACGAGGTAGACACAATCAACCCCCTCTTTGCCTGACTGTCATCCTGCTTCGGTCCGGAAGATGTCGTCCGTGGGGATGACGGGAGACCGCTGACAGGTCTCAGGCGTCCGGGTCGGCGGGGGCCTGGGCCTGCCAGGCGGTGAACAGCGGGGTGTCCTCGGTCCCGGCCAGCACGACGATGCCGAAGGGGCGGTCGAAGGCGATGTGGCGCACCCGCCGCGGCCGGGGGGCGGCGCCCGCCGCCCGCATCGCGACCACCGTCACGGCCGCGGCCTTTACGCCCTCCTCGGCGATCTTCAGCACGGCCTCCTGGACCACGTCGGAGATGGCGAGGGGTTCGCGTGAGAGACCGGAGAAGTCCGCGGCGTCCGTCAGGGCCAGCCGGACGCCGAGGGAGGCCAGCTGCCCGGTGACGGGCACCCGCGTCCGCAGGGTGAGCCGGGGCAGCCCGATGGTCACCCGGTCGGTGTCCAGCGGGACGCCCACGGCGCGTGGCGCCCAGCCCACGGGCAGCACCCGGCCGGCCCCGGCCCCCGGCTCCCCCAGGACGAGGCGGACCCGGGCCCCGGGGCCGCCGCCCGGTTCCGTCGCGCAGCGCAGCTCGACGACGTACGCCCCGCCGGCCGTCCAGGCGTCGGCCGGCGGCACGTCCTTGACCATGGTCGGCACCGGACCGACCGTCCCCGCCGCGTCGGTGAACGGCAGGTCCTGGGTCCGCCGGGCCTCGAAGGGCTTCTCCCAGCGGGCCTTCAGCGCCAGGACGTTGACCAGCGCGAGCAGGGTCTCGTCGGTGATCTCCAGCGGCAGCCGCTCGATCAGCCCTCCGGTGGCATCGCGGACCCAGGCGTCGGCGGCCGCCGCGTCCATCGGGTCGAAGCGGACGTCCGGCAGCGCCTCCTGGAACGCGGGGAGGACGGCCACCCGGCTCCAGACCCGGGTGGCCACGCCCAGCGCCCCGGTCCGGGCCAGCGCGCGGGCCAGCTCCGTGACGGCCGGCGCGGCCTCCCGGTCCGCGGTGCCGAGGAGCGCCCGCAGCTCGGCCGCGGTCGCCCCGCGCGCACCGGCGGCCACGGCGGCCAGGGCGAGCCAGAGCCCGGCGGGCGAGCACACGAAGCCGGTGCCCGTCCCCGTACCGCCGGGACCCTCCCCCGCTGCCATGCCGTCCCGTATCCAGCGCTCGGCGAGGCGCTGGACGGCTCCGGTCGTGGTCGCGGCGTCGGTCGTGGCATCTGTCGCTGCGTCGGTCGTGGCGTCGGTCGCGGCTCCGGTCGCGGCTCCGGTCGTGGTCGCGGACACATCGGTCACTACTGCCCCCTACAGGTAAATTGCGTCGCCGTTCGGCCGTGCGGCAGCAAGAATGCCCCACATGACCTGGACCGTGGCCGCCGAACGATTCGACTCCCCCGACGCGAGCGCCCTGCGCCGTGACTACTACGACGAGGTCGCCAGCCGCTACTGGCGGCGGCCCGCCACCGCCGAGGAGATCGACGACGGGCTCGACGGCGACGGAGCCGACCTGCTCGTACCGCCGACCGGGCAGTTCGTCGTCGGCCGGTACGGGAGCAAGGCGGCGAGCTGCGCCGGGCTGGTGCTGACGGAGTCCGCCGGTCCGGGCACGGCGGAGCTGACGCGGGTGTACGTGCGCCCGGCGTTCCGGGGCACGGGCGGCGGTGGGCTGCTGCTGGCCGCGGTGGAGGAGGCGGCGAGGGCGTACGGCGTACGGCTGCTGCGGCTGGACACCCGCAACGACCTGGTCGAGGCACGCGGGCTGTACACGAAGCACGGATACCGGGAAGTGCCGGCGTTCCACCGACGCAATCAGTACGCGGAGCACTGGTTCGCCAAGGAGCTGTGACGGCGGCGGCTGTGTCCGGGCCCGAGCGCAGGCGCGGACGCGCGCGGACGCGTCAATTGCTCAGGCGGGCGGGGGGCGGTGGCCGAGGTCGTCACGGTCGTCGGGCCGCCGGTACCGGCCCTCATGGTCGTCGTCGGGGCGCCGGTCGTGGCCCTCGCGCTCGTCGAAGCGCCGTTCGTGGGCCTCGCGCTCGTCCTGGCGCAGGTGGGCCTCGTGGTCGCGGGGCGGCTGCGGGGTGTGGGGGCGCTCCCTGGTCGAGCCGCTGACCTCGGCGGTCAGTTCGCCGACGAGTCTGACCAGGTCGGTGGGGCGCTCGGGGCCCCACCAGTCGCCGAGGAGTTCGGCGAGGGAGTCCTCGCGGGCCTGTGAGAGCCGGACGACGGCCTCGGCCCCGGTGTCGGTGAGGATCATCTGCAGGCCCTCCCGGCGGGCCAGTCCGCGTTCCTCGACCTGCCGGGCCGCATCGGTGATCACGTGCAGGGGTACGGGTGCCGTCTCGGCGAGCCGGGCGGGTTCGACGGTGCCGTGCCGCTTGATCCGCAGGAGCAGCCAGCTGGCGGCGGGCAGCAGGTCGTACCCCGCCCGCGCGGTGATCCTCTCGTAGATCTCACGGCGGCCCTCCCGGGTCGCGAGCACCGACAGGGCGCGGGCGCACTCGTCGTACGAGGAGCGCTCGACGGGGTTGGAGGCGAGCGTCTGGCTGGTGTCGGGGGCGGTCACCGAGCCCCGGAGCTTGTCCTCACGGAGGAACCAGGCGAGGACGAAGGCCAGGAGGACCACCGGGACCGCGTACAGGAAGACGTCCGTGATGGAGGTGGAGTACGCGCCGAGGACGGAGGGCCGCAGATCGGCCGGGAGCTGCCCGATGGCCCGGGGGTCGGCGGCCAGCCGCCCCGCGTCGACACCCGGCGGCAGCGACTGGCCCGCGAGCGCGTCCGTGAGCTGCCCGGTCAGCCGGTTGGCGAAGATGGTCCCGAAGATGGCCACGCCGAACGCGGAGCCGATGGACCGGAAGAACGTCACGCCGGAGGTGGCGACACCGAGGTCCTGGTAGGAGACGGAGTTCTGGGCTACCAGGACGAGGACCTGCATCACCAGGCCGAGACCGGCTCCGAAGACGAAGAAGAAGGCGCTCATCAGCCAGGTGGAGCTGTTCTCGTCGAGCTGGTGGAGCAGCAGCAGCCCGACGGCGGTGATGGCGGTGCCCAGGACCGGGAAGACCTTCCAGCGGCCGGTGCGGCTGACGATCTGGCCGGAGCCGGTCGAGGTGATCAGCAGGCCGAACACCATCGGCAGCATGTGCACACCGGACATCGTCGGGGTGATGTCGTGGACCACCTGGAGGAAGGTCGGCAGGTAGGTCATCGCGCCGAACATCGCGAAGCCGATGACGAAGCTGATCACGGCGACGAGGGCGAAGGTCCTGATCCGGAAGAGTTTCAGGGGCAGTACGGGTTCGGCCGCGCGCCGCTCGACGGCGATGAAGGCCACGAGCAGCACGACGGCGAGCACCGCGAGCCCGATGATCCGCGGAGAGCTCCAGGCCCAGGTCGTGCCGCCGAGGGAGGCGACGAGCACCAGGGCGGTGGCGACGGCCGCGATGAGGAAGGTGCCGAGGTAGTCGATGGTGTGCTTCTCGCGGCGGACCGGGATGTGCAGGACGGCCGCGATGACGACCAGCGCGACGACGCCGATCGGCAGGTTGATGTAGAAGACCCAGCGCCAGCTGAGGTGTTCGGTGAAGAAGCCGCCGAGGAGTGGCCCGAGGACGCTCGTCACGCCGAAGACCGCGCCGAAGAGCCCTTGGTACTTGCCGCGTTCGCGCGGTGTGACGAGGTCGCCGACGATGGCCATCGACAGCACCATGAGTCCGCCGCCGCCGAGTCCCTGGAGGGCCCGGAAGCCGATCAGCTGGGGCATGTTCTGGGCGACCCCGCAGAGGGCGGAGCCGATCAGGAAGATCACGATCGCGGTCTGGAAGAGCTTCTTGCGGCCGTACTGGTCGCCGAGCTTGCCCCACAGCGGGGTCGCCGCGGTGGCCGCCAGCAGGTAGGCGGTCACCACCCAGGACAGATGGTCGAGGCCGCCGAGCTCACTGACGATCGTCGGGAGAGCCGTGGAGACGATGGTCTGATCGAGTGCCGCGAGCAGCATGCCGAGGAGCAGCGCACCGATCGCCACCAGGACGCTCCGGTGGGACTGTCCCTCACCGGGCACCGGGGGTGACGGGCTCAGCTGCTGGGCCATGGGCGTCTCCTCGATCCGCTGCGTCCACTGATCCGCTGCATCATTGATCCGCTGAATTCATTGATCCGCTGAACTCACTGACCGGCTGAACTCACTGACCCGTGAATCCGATGACCCGCCGAACTCACTGACCCGCCGAATCCGCTGATCGCCTGATGCGCTGATCCACTACACCCCCATCCTGGACGTTTCGCCCCGTTATGGCCTGCCGAGGGCGGGCCGAGCCCCAGCGGGCCGTTGGGCTTCCCCGGAGCGGGCTGCATAATCGCAGGCAGCTCAAGGGGAGGGGACCCACCATGACCGGACACGCATGCCCGGAGTGCGGGAGACAGACGGCCGGGCAGCCCGGCATGCAGCACCGGGTGCCGTGCCGGTGCGGCGCCGGCGCGCCGTCGCAGCAGCTCACGGAGGACGAACAGCGCGCCGCCCGTACGGCGGAGATCGCCGCGGCCGAGGACTTCGACCCGCTGCGCATCCGGCCGTACGTGACGCTGACGGACCTCGCCGGGGCGAGCGGAGGCGAGGCCGGGGGGCCTCGTTCCGGGGCCGGTACACGGGAGGGCGCGGCCACTGGTACGAGGGCGAGCATGGCCACCGGTACGTGGGACGGCGCGCGGCACTCCGGGATGCGGGACGCCGCGGCTTCCCGCGCGCGGGAGGGCGCGGCTACCGGGGCCGGCCCGTCGGCGCCCGGCGCCGAGGGGCCCGCGACGGGGACCGCGGGGGCCGTGAGCGATCCGGGGGCGGCGGCGCGCACCATGCCGCTGTTCCTGGGCGGCGACGGCCCGGACGGCCGCCTGGGCGTGAGCACGGGCTCCGTGCCGGACGGCCCGGACGGCCCGGACGGCAGTGGCCCCGTGCCGGACGAAAGCCGGAGGCGGACCGCGGGCGCGACCCCCGTCTTCGCCCCCGACCCCCTGCGACCGCGCCGCAGGCGCCCCTTCGGGGCGCTCGCCGTGGGGGCGGCCGTGGCCGCGGTGGTCGGCACGGCGGCCTTCGCCGGCGGACTGTTCGGCGGCGACGACAGCGGGGACGAGGCGCTGCCGGAGGCCACCACGAGCGTCCCGGACACCGAGGACGACGAACCGGCCGCTTCGGTGGCCCCGTCCCCCACGGCGTCGGCCACGCCGCCCCGTACACAGTCCCCCTCGGCCGTCCCGTCCGCACCACCGTCCGCGTCCGCCTCGCCGACGGAGAGCCGGGAGCCCGAGCCGACCGCCACCACGTCCGCGCCCGCGTCACCGACGGCGAGCGCGTCGACCACCCCGGACGGCGGCGCTCCGCCGGCCGCACCGCCCGCCGATCCGCCCCCGGGGCCGGCCGGCTCCTCGCTGCGCCCGGGCGACCGGGGCCCGGAGGTAGCCGAGTTGCAGGTCCGGCTCGCGGAGGTGTGGCTCTACTCGGGGCAGCATGACGGGAACTACAACGACCAGGTGAGGAACGCCGTGGCGGTCTACCAGTCGTACAAGGCGATCCAGGGCGATCCGGCGGGCGTGTACGGGCCGAACACCCGGCGCGCGCTGGAGACGGAGACCAACGGCGGCGGGCGTCACCGAGCTCGCTGAGGGCGCTGAGCGCACCGGGACCGCCCGCCGCGCCGGGGGATTGGCGTTCCGGCCCCGGTTTTTGTATCGTGATGGAACAAAGTAGCTCCCGCCCGCACTCCCTGACCGGCGGGCGGGGGTTGCTCTGGTTGCCGCACGTGGTACCGCACACCTCGTACCGCGCACCCTTCGCAGCCCGTGTACGTTACGCCCCGCGGCACGCGCACCCGGGCTGTTCGCACACCTCCCCGCGTTCTGGAGCAGCCGATGCCTCCCACCGTCCTCACCGCACAAGCCCTCCTGCTCGACATGGACGGCACCCTCGTGAACTCCGACGCGGTGGTGGAGCGCTGCTGGCGGCGCTGGGCGATCGAGCACGGGCTGGACCCCGAGGCCGCACTGAAGGTGGTCCACGGCCGTCAGGGGTACGCCACGATGGCCGTCCTGCTCCCGGACCGGCCGGTGGAGGAGAACTACGCGGACAACCGGGTGATGCTGGCCGAGGAGACCGCCGACGTCGAGGGCGTCGTACCGATCGGCGGGGCGCCCGCGTTCATGGCCGCGATCGCCGGGCTGCCGCACGCGCTGGTGACCTCCGCCGACACCGCGCTCGCGACAGCCCGGATGGGTGCCGCCGCGCTGCCGATGCCTGCCGTCCGCGTCACCGCCGAGCAGGTCGGGGCCAGCAAGCCCGACCCCGAGGGCTTCCTCAAGGGCGCGGCGGAGCTGGGCTTCGACGCGGCGGAGTGCATCGTGTTCGAGGACTCCGAGGCGGGCATCGCGGCCGGCCGGGCGGCGGGCATGCGCGTCGTGGGCGTCGGCCCGCGCGCCGCGGCCCTCGCGCCGGACGCCCATGTCGAGGATCTGACGCGGGTGCGCGTGGAGGCGGCCGAGGACGGCTCGATCCGCCTGCACATCGACGAGGCCTGAGCCACCTCCCTGGCCCGCCCCCTCACACCGAAGGGGGGCCATCTCGCAGCGGGGCCCAGTTCGAAGCGGGGCTCACTCCGGAGCGGGGCTCACTCCGGCGGGGCCCAGTACGAAGCAGGGCTCACTCCGGAGCGGGGCTCACTCCGGCGGGGCCCAGTACGAAGCAGGGCTCACTCCGGAGCGGGGCTCACTCCCGATGCAACAGCCCGCGCGCGACCAGTTCCAGGACCGCCGCGACGGCGACCACCTGCACCGCCATCAGCGCTACCAGGACGAACAGCTGCACGGCGCCCGCCTCCACGGGTGAGGCGCCGCCCAGCAGCATGCCCACGAACGCCCCCGGCAAGGTGACGAGCCCGACCGTCCGGGTCTGGTCGAGCCCGGGCAGCAACGCGTCCGACGCCGCGGGCCGCACGATCTCCAGCCTGGCGTCCCGGTCGAGCAGCCCGAGGGCCATGCCCGCCTCCACCTCCCCGCGCCGGCCGGCGAGTTCGTCCAGCGCGCGCCGCCCGCCGAGCACCGTCGCGGTGAGCGCCCCGCCGATGAGGATGCCCGCCACCGGGATGAGCGCCAGGCCCCGGACCGGCACGAGCCCCGTCAGCAGCAGCACCCCCACCACGGGCAGCACGCCCGCCCCGATCGGCACGGCCGCCCACCGCCAGGTGCGGTTGCCGGTGATCCGGCGACCCGCGGTCCACACGGCCACGGCGAACATCAGCGCCACGAAACCGAGAAGCGGCGCCAGGGAGCGGACCACCCAGCCGATGAGCAGGGACACGGCGGCGAGCTGGACGGCCGCCCGCACCCCGGCGACGAGGATCTCGCGCGACCGGCCCAGCGAGGCCCACGCGGCGACGGCGGCGGCGAGGACCAGCAGGACGGCGAGCACGACGCCGAGGGCGGGGGAGACCGGAAGCAGCACGCGGCAACGATAGGGCCGCTCCCGAGACCGCCCCGGGGGGCGCGCCCGGGACGGCGAGCGCCCCCGAGCCCCCGACGGACACCCAACACCACCCGGACGAACCGCCCGTGACGGCTCCGCGCGCTCCCGCGATCCGGCACTCCCCTTGCACACCCCTTGATGTGACGTGCACATGTCGCCACTCTGTTACCTGACGCCCACCCCACGGAAACCTGGCGTCGCCACGATGGCCGGGCCTCCGCACGCCCGCCCAAGCACCCCCCACATCAAAGGAGTTCGCATGTCCGGTGTCTACGCGCGTCGCCTTTCCGTCGTCGCGGCAACCGCCGCGCTCGCCGCCACGTCCGCCCTGTTCACCGCCCCGAGCGCGCAGGCCGCCATGCCCACCCCGGTCAGCGCGGCGACCGCACGCACCTACCTCGGCCAGCTCACCGTCGGCGCGGAGGGCTCGTCCAGCGGCTACAGCCGCGACAAGTTCCCGCACTGGCTCACCCAGTCGGGAGCCTGCAACACCCGCGAGGTCGTCCTCAAGCGTGACGGCACGAACGTCCAGCAGGACTCCTCCTGCGCCGCGGTCAGCGGCAGTTGGTACTCGACCTACGACGGCGCCACCTGGAGCGCCGCGTCCGACGTGGACATCGACCACATGGTCCCGCTCGCCGAGGCCTGGCGCTCCGGCGCGAGCGGCTGGACCACCGCCCAGCGCCAGTCGTTCGCCAACGACCTGACGCGCCCCCAGCTCATCGCGGTCACCGACAACGTGAACCAGTCCAAGGGCGACAAGGACCCGGCCGAATGGATGCCGCCGCGCTCCTCGTACAAGTGCACCTACGTCCGCGCCTGGGTCCACGTCAAGAAGCACTACAACCTGACCGTGGACTCCGCCGAGAAGAGCGCCCTTCAGTCCACCCTGAACGGCTGCTGACCACCGCGCACGGCCCGCTGACCACCGCACACGGCCGCTGACTGCCCGACCCGCCCGCACGGCCCGACCACCGGAACCCGTGCACCCTCCTCCCGCGTTCTGTACGTTACGGACCCCATCCGTGACGGCGTCGCGAGGAGATATCACATGGCCGGGCTGCGCCTGGGACCACTGCTGCGGTACGTCGACTGGGAGTCGGGGACCACCGCGACCGTCTGGGTCGAGGCGAGCCGTCCGTGCACCGTGGAGGTCCGGTGCGCGGACGGCGCCTCGGGGGCGTCGCCCACCTTCTCGGTGGCCGGGCACCACTACGCCCTGGTCGTCGTAGAGGGGCTGACCCCCGGTTCCACCACGGCCTACGAGGTGCTGATCGGATCCCGGCGCGTCTGGCCGCCCGGCGGCACCCGCCTCCCGCCGAGCACCATCACCACGCCGTCCGCGGCGACCGCGGGCGACGCCGGGGCGGAGCCGGACGGGATGCGGATCTCGTTCGGGTCGTGCCGGTGGGCGGCCGCTCCCGGCGGCGGGCACGACCCCGTGGGTCCGGACGCCCTGGTGACCCTGGCCGCTCGCCTCGCCGCGGATCCGGCGGCCGAGCGGCCCGACGTCCTGCTGCTCCTCGGCGACCAGGTGTACGCGGACGAGACCTCCGGGGCGACCCGCCGCAGACTCGCCGCCCGCCGGGACCTGGGCGAGGCGCCGGGCACGGAGATCGCGGACTACGAGGAGTACACCTACCTCTACGACGAATCGTGGCGCGATCCGGAGGTCCGCTGGCTGCTCTCCACGGTCCCCAGTTGCATGATCTTCGACGATCACGACGTCATCGACGACTGGAACACCAGCGCCGCCTGGCAGCGGGACATGCGCGCCACACCCTGGTGGCACGAACGGATCGTCAGCGGGCTGATGTCGTACTGGGTCCACCAGCACCTGGGCAATCTCTCCCCCGTCGAACTGGCCGCCGACCCCGTGTACGCGGCGGTCAGAGCATCGCCCGACGGTACCGAGACGCTGCGCCGCTTCGCCGCCGAGACCGACGCGGATCCCGCCCGTACCCGGTGGAGCTACCGGCGTGTTTTCGGCCGAGTACGGCTGGTGATGGTCGACACCCGCGCGGCCCGCGTCCTGGCCGAGAAGGAGCGGGCGATGCTCGACGCCGAGGAGGCCGACTGGCTGCGGGACGCGGTCCTGGACGACCCCTCTTCATACGATCATCTCCTCATCGGCAGCTCCCTGCCGTGGCTGCTGCCCCCGCTCGTCCATGACGCGGAGCGCTGGAACGCAGCCCTGTGCGCGGGCGCACGCGGGCCACGCTGGGCGCGCTTCGGCGAGAAGCTCCGCCGCGCTTCCGACCTGGAACATTGGGCCGCCTTCCCGGAATCCTTCGACCGGTTCACGGAGCTGCTGCGGGAGGCGGGGAGCGGCCCGGACGCCCCGGCGACGGTATGTGTCCTCTCGGGCGATGTGCACCATGCCTACGTCGCCGAGCCACGGTGGCCGAAGTCCGGCCCCGGACCCGGTTCCCGCCCGGGGACCGATTCCGGGCCTGGCTCCGGGGACGCACCGAGCGCCCGTGTCCTTCAACTGACCTGCTCACCCGTGCACAACTCGATCCCCCGGTCGATCCGAGCGGGTTTCCGTTTCGGCTGGAGCCGGGCGGGCCGGCGGATCGGCCAGCTGCTGTCCCGCCACGGCCGTACGGGCGCGTCGCCGGTGAACTGGAACAAGGCGGGCGGCCCCTGGTTCGGCAACCAGCTCATGACGCTCACGTTGCATGGCCGGAAGTCTGCGCTGACATTGGTCCAGGCCAAGGCGAGCAAGCAGGGAGCCCAGCTCGAAGCGGTTCTTGAGCGTTCACTCACCCCTGAGTAGGAGGCGATTTTCAGCCACTCGACAGAATGTTGAAGTTGCAAGCATTGCTGAGGTCTCCCTAACCTTTGGCGCTCAATCGGTTCACGTCCCCACCACGACCGAAGGAGCCCGCCCCCCATGCTCATCCGCTTGAACCAGGCCCAGCCCTACGTCCTCAGCCTCTTCCGCCTCGTCGTCGGCCTGCTCTTCGCCTTCCACGGCGCCGCCACGCTCTTCGGAGTACTCGGCGGCAACCAGGCGGAGAGCGGCGCCTGGCCCGGCTGGTACGCCGCGCTGATCCAACTGGTCTGCGGGTCCCTGGTCGCCTTGGGACTGGGCACCCGCGCCGCCGCCTTCCTCGCCTCGGGGTCGATGGCCTACGCGTACTTCAAGGTGCACCAGCCCGAGTCGTTCCTGCCGCTCCAGAACGGCGGCGAGGCCTCGGCGATGTTCTGCTGGGCGTTCCTGCTGCTGGTCTTCACCGGCCCGGGCACCGTCGCGCTGGACCGCTTCTTCGGTTCGCGGAACACGGCGGCCGTCGCCCAGGACACGCCCAGGCGCGACAAGACCTCGGCCGTCTCGGCCTGACCTGGCATCTCGGCCGGACCTGGCATCTCGACCTGACCTGCCTTCTCGGCCGACCCTGCCGTCTCGGCGTTGCCCCGAGCCTCCTCGCGCGGAGCGGCCGGGGCGTACGGCGGTGCCACGACCCTCCGGTGACGCGGAGGAGCGAGACGCCGCCGTACGCCGTCGTCCGCCCGAAAGAGCGGAGGCCGGTCAATCCCGCCCGTGGGGCCCGAACGGCACTGTGAAGCAGGCCGCCCGCTCCCCCGCACCGCCCTGTCGATCATGGATGATCACCGACCGTGCCCCGCCCTCGCGGAAGCCCCAGCCGTGCAGGGCCTCCGCGCGGCCGTCGCCCTCCTCGTCCGTCCGGAAGTCCAGCCACACCTCGTTGACCGGGTCCGCCGTCGCCGCCGGGCGGTGCTGGTAGTGGGGCCCGGCAGCGGCGGGGTCGGCGCCGCAGGGCGAGGTGTGCACGTGCATTCCGTACGCGCGGCCGGGCACGAGCCCCCGCAGCCGGGCCCCGACCCGGGTGCCGGACGGATCCGCGAACTGCGTGACCTCGATCCGCGCGCCCGCCGGCACCAGCCCGGTGTCGTACGTCAGCGCGTCGGACGGGACGAAGGAACCGGGCGGGGAGAACACCCCCGCGGCCCGCATCCACGAACTGCCGCCCACGGCGACGCTGACGTCATCCTTGCGGCTCGGCTCTCCACCGCCGCCGCCAGGCTCCCGCGCCGAGACCCCGCCCGCGGGAGCCCCGTGCGCGCCGTGGCCGCCCGAGGCGTCCGCCGCGCCGCCGCCGCCCGTCCCGTGGGCGACGCCGACACCGCAGGCCAGCGCCAGCAGGGCCGCCGTGCCTGCCAGTACGCCCGGGACCCGTGAGACCCGCCGGCCCCGCGACCTGGCCCCGCCCTCGCCTCCCGCCATCCCCCGCCGCCCCGAAATCGGGTGCGCCGGACCGTGTCCCGTCCGTACCATCCATGCCGTCATGCGCTGCTCCTCGCTCGTGCCGGTCGTTCTCCCCGCCTAACGGCCACAAGGCCTCCAGGTGTACGTGACCTGCACAACATCACCCGCCCTGGGCAGCGTCCGAATGATCCTCACGCGTACGCTGTACAGCTGAACCTGCCGCCCATGCCGCTCCCCTGCGACGTCGCGGCGTTGACACGAGCGGGGAGTAGTAGACGGTGCCAGAGAGTGTGGCCGCGCTGACCAGCAGCCCATGGATCTACGCGGTGGTCGCCCTCTCCGTTCTCCTGGACGTCTTTCTGCCCCTGCTGCCCAGTGGCGTTCTCGTCATCACGGCCGCCACGGCGGCGGCAGCGGGCACCACGAGCGTCAGCGGCGCCGGTGAAGGCGCCGACGGGCAGGTCCCCTCGCTCGTCGTACTGATCCTGTGCGCGGCCACCGCCTCGGTGCTCGGCGACCTCGTCGCGTACCGGCTCGCCTGGCGCGGGGGCGACCGGCTGGACCGGGCCATCGCGCGCTCCCGGCGACTCACCTCCGCGCAGGAGCTTCTCGGCGCGGCGCTGAGCCGGGGCGGCGGCGCGCTGGTGATCATCGCCCGGTTCGCACCCGCGGGCCGCTCCGTGGTCTCCCTCTGCGCGGGCGCCGCCCACCGCAGGAAGCGGGACTTCCTTCCCTGGTCCGCGCTGGCGGGCCTGGCATGGGCGGGTTACAGCGTGGGCCTCGGCTACTTCGGCGGCCGGTGGCTGGGCTCGACGTGGTTCGGCACGGCCGTCTCCGTACTGGCCCTGTTCGTGGCGGGCGCGCTGGCCACGTTCCTGGTGAAGCGCCCGGGGACGCGGACGGCGGCCGAAGCCAGGACCGAGGCAGCGGCGACCACGGATTCGGCATCGGCATCGGCATCGGCATCGGAGATGGTGCCGACGACTACGGAGGCACTGGCATCCGGAGCCGGACGGCCCCCGGGGTCCGCGTCCACCCCCGCATCCGGATCCGAGGCCGTGACGCCGTGGACGTCCCCGCTCGTGTCCGTGCCGTCGCCCACCCCCGCCCCCGGCGCCGCTCCCCCGGGCAGGTCGGCCGCCCTCGGCGGGCCGGGACCGGTCTCGGCGCCCGCACCGGCCGCCCCCTGACCGGAGGGACTCACCGGGGAGCGGCCGGTTTGCGGGCGGCGCGCCTCAGCCCCGGGCCGCGCCCCGTATCTCCAGGCCGTCGAGCAGCTTCATCGTGGCTGCGGTGATCTCGTCGACGGCCCGGTCGAAGACCTCCCGGTTGTGCGCGGCGGGCGCGCGGAACCCGGAGACCTTGCGTACGTACTGAAGGGCGGCGGCCCGCATGTCCTCCTCGGTGGCCTCTTCGGGGAGGGCGGGCGGGCGGAGCGTCTTGATGCTGCGGCACATGACTCCAGTGTGTACCGCCCCACTGACAACGCCCACCCCTGGCGGCCGCCAGGCCGGTTCGCCTGCCCGACCGCTCCTCGCTCAGCTGCTCCGCACCAGGTCGCTCGGGTTCGACCGGTCGGTGCACAGGGCCCAGATGACGAAGACGTCGATCGCGATGGTGACGATGGCCCAGACCGGGGTGTAAGGGAGCCACATGAAGTTGGCGATGAGGTTCAGGGAGGCGAGAACGACACCCGCGCCACGGGCCCAGGTCGCGCCTTTGAGGATGCCCCAGCCCACGAGGATGAGGATCACGCCGAGGATCAGGTGGATCCAGCCCCACGAGGTCACGCTGAACTTGAAGACGTAGTCGTTGATGCTCGTATAGACATCGTTCGAGGCGATCCCCGCGATGCCCTTCAGGACGCCGAGGATGCCGTCCACAAAGAGCAGGACACCGGCGAACACGGTTCCCCCGGCCGCCCACGGACTGCCGGTGTTGCCGCCCGGACGAGGATCGGCGGGGCGCGAGGCGCCGGGTGCGGGGGTGCTGGGCTGCGACATGAGGACTCCTTAGCCGGAACAGGCGCCGGCGGGCGCCCGCTGTCCTGACCTGCCTGGTAATGCGTGCAGGTCAGCTCCGACGCTCCTCCCGGCCCTGGTGCGGGGCCACCCGGACGCGCCCGTTCGGGTGAGGTGTCACGGCGCGCCGACCGAGACCACGCGCCCCTGGGCGTCGACGGTGAGCGCCACCCGCTCGACGCGGTTGACCAGGGCGACGCCCGCCCACACGATCCCCCACGCCAGGCACGAGAAGACGGTGAGGAAGGCGTGCAGCACATGGTTCACCGGCTGCCCGCGCACCAGCACCACCTGGCTCTCCGAACGCGCCTCGACGCGCCAGCCGCTCGCGATGCGCCGGCTCACGATCCAGTCCAGGATCAGTGCGCGCTGCGCCGGGCCCGGGGGCCGGCCCCCAGCCACGTAATAGCCGGGCGGCGGTTCGATCGAGACGCTGTCCCGTACCGTTCGACGACGCTTCACGGGACCACTCCCAGGTGTCGTGGCACGGGGTCACTCCCAGGTGTCGAGGCACGGGGTCATTTCCCACGTGGCGTGGCACGGGGTCACTCCCACGTGTCGAGGTCGCCGCCGCGCCACTCGATCAGCCCCGGCCGGTCCAGTTCGACGACCTTGTCGGGCCCCGGGGCGAACCCGGCGGACCGCAGCAGCGCGGCCACCTCGCCCCGCCCGTGCGCCAGGCCCACGATCTGCCCGTGCACGGTGACCCGCCGCCCCCCGGTCGCGGAGGGCGGATAGACGATCACGGGCGGGTGCTCGGCCATGCCTCCACGGTGCCCCGAGCACTGCCCCCGCGCATCCCGGGAGGCGTGGCCCCTGTCCCGCCCACCTCGGCGGAACCGCCCGATCATGGCCCGGCGTCCCCGCAGACGTTCGTACGATCATGAACCGCGACGGAGGAACCGCCCATGACGGCAACGGCCGCCCGCTACCTTTACCTCACCCGGCACGGTCAGGCCTCCGCCGACGAGAGCACGCTGACGGACGCCGGCCGCCGTCAGGCCGCGCTGCTCGGGGAGCGGCTCCGCGGGACCCCCATCACGGCGATCCACCACGGTCCGCTCCCGCGCGCCGAGCAGACGGCGCGGCTGGTCGGCGAGCGGCTGGCGGGAGTTCCTCTGCTGCGGTCCGAACCGGCCGGCGACTACATCCCGTACCTGCCGCGACGGGAGGAGCTGCCGGCGGAGTCGGCCGACGAGACGCTCGCCCGGCTGGCCGGGTTCCCGGCGGCCGAGCGCGAGCAGGGGCCCGGGCTGGCCCGGCAGGCTCTCGCGCGGTTCACGGGAACGGTCGAGGGCGACGAACCCTGCCACGAACTCCTCGTGACCCACAACTTCCTGGTCGGCTGGCTCGTCCGGGCCGCCCTGGACGCCCCGGAGTGGCGCTGGCTGGGCATCAACCACGCCAACGCCGCGCTGACCGTCATCCGTTACGCGCCCGGCCGCCCCCCGGCCCTCCTCCTGTTCAACGACACCGGCCACCTGCCCGCCGAACTCCGCTGGACCGACTTCCCTCCCGAGCTGCACGTCTGAGGGGGACGCGATGCGTCCGAGGCGCCCCGGTCGGCGCAGGCGGTGCGGTGGCTCAGGCACTCCGCCCGCGACCGCGGATCAACGACATCAGCAGCTCGTGCGTTCCGGCGTCCGCGGCCACGACGAGGCCACGGCCCTCCGGCCCGACGGGAGCACCGTCGACCCCGGTGACGACGCAGCCGGCGGCCCGGCACAGGGCGATCCCGGCGGCGAAGTGCACGCTCCCGCTCAGGTCGCCGCCGTCGGTGACATAGGCGGCCCTCCGACCGGCCGCGACCCAGGCCAGGGCGAGCGTCGTGGAGACGACACGGGGACGGAAGCGTTCGACGAACCCGGGGTGGGCGAGCAGGTCGACGACCCGGAAGGTGGGCGCGCCGGGGAAGGGCGGATCGAGGTTCACGTCCACCAGCCGGGTGTCCGCCGTCGGCGCCAACTGCTCCTCGCCGACCGGCCGGCGGCCCGCGACGGAGCCGGAGGCCCAGCCGCCGGCGGCACGCCGGGTCGGGGTGGCTGCCTGCCCGTCCCCGTACCCGTACGCGTTGCCGTCCCCGTCCGCACCGCCGCTGTTCGCGTCCCCGTAGGCACTGTAGGCACCGTAACGGACCCACGCGGTCTCGCCGTCGGTCAGGAAGACCTCGCCGCTGAACGGATCGGCCACCGCGGCGGGGCCGTCGCGCAGCGCTACGTTGACGGCGACCAGTTGGGAGCCGGTGGCGTAGTTGAGCGTCCCGCACAACGGGTCCACCAACCACTCGCGCACCGCGTCGACCGCGCCTCGCCGGCCGCCCTCCTCGCCGTGCACGGCGTCCCCGGGCCGGGCGGCACGGATGATGGCGAGGATCGCCTCCTCGGCGGCCACATCCGCGTCGGTGGCGAAGTCCCCGGCGCCCTTGTCGATACGGGAGTGCCGGCGCCCGTACCTGGCGCGCACGACCTCCGCCCCGGCCAGGCCCTGTCGTCGAACTCCCGTCGTCGCCCGGAGGGCGGCCCTGCGGGGTCAGGTGCGTGCTCTCGGCGTGCCGGGCTCACGTCCTCGTACTGGACGTACTCGGGCGTGGGCCCGGTGCGGCGAGAGTGCGTGCATGGCGCCGCGGGGCAGACGGGAGTTCGACGACAGGGCCTGGGGCCGCGACTGCCGCCACCTCGGTGTCCGTCGGGCTCGCGGGTGAGTCGATCATGGCGAGCAGAGTAGCGGGAGGCCACAGCCGCCGTACGGGGAACGCGGCACAGCCCTCACACTCCCCCGGCGTCCTGCCGCTGACCGCGGCCGAACAGCAACGCCTCCGAGCCGACCGGGCGGAATCCGGCGGCCTGGAACGCCCGGATGCTGCGCGCGTTGCCCGCGGCCTGCTGCGACCAGAGCGGTTCGCCCGTGGGTACGAGGTGCCGTGCGGCGGTGGCGAGGGCGCGGCCGAGGCCCCGGTGCCGGGCGTCCTCGTCCAGTTCGACGGCGACCTCCCACCGCCCCGCCACCCCGCGCCCGAGCACCAGCACTCCCCCGTCGGCCTCCCACATCCGCACCCCGTCCCGGCGTCGACGGGCACTCATCACCCGCGGGTGTACGGGATCGGTGACCTCCCGCAGCTCCAGCGCGGGTTCACCGGGCAGCGGGGCCGCCACGGTCAGGAGGTCGATCGTGTCGGTGACCCGCCCGGTGCGCTCCAGGAAGGCCGTCAGGAAGCGGGGGTGCATCGTGGCGGCCAGCGCATCGCATTCCAGGGCGGCCAGCGTCGCATGGACCCACTCGGGGTCCTCATCGGTGAACACGACGGAGTGCGCGGTGAAGGCGATCACCCCCGTGTCGCGGCCACTCGGCGCGGCGACCACGGTCGTCCTCCCGTCGGTCTCCGGAAACCGCCCGTGCGCCGCCCCGCCCAGGATCTCGGCCAGCGTCTGCCCCATGAACTGCCCCCTCGCACCTCGTCGTTCGGCCGAACCGTCGTCTCGCCGCATCCTGCGTCACCGCACGGGGGCCGATGGACGACGAGACGTTCATCCGCTGCTCTCGCGGCGCACCGGCCCAGGGTAGGCCGGTCCGTCGCGCGGCAGACATCCGGATGCCCCCGTACACGTGCCCAGGGAGGAGCCCCGACGCTCCCGCCCTCTCATCGCTTCCGGCATTACCTCCTGCGTAATCGACCACGTACGCCCGCCCCGGCAGGATCGGACCGGCCCATCGACGGGAAGCCCTGACAGGCCCCGCCCCCGGTCCACGGCCGCCGAATGCGCGGCCCGGTTCACGGAGTTGATGGAACACACCGTGCCCGAGGACGCACGCGCCTCCGTCGACGCCTTCCTCGTGGACGGCCCCGACGCCGTCCTGACGGGGCACCTGTCGGGGACGGTGCGGGCGACGGGCAGACCCTTCGAGGGGCCGTTCGCGCTGCGCCTCACCGTGGAGAACGGCCGGGTCACCCGGCACCACCTCTACGAGAACAGCCTGTCGATCGCGGAGGCGGTGAGCGACCGCGCGCGTTGATCGTGGACGTGAGGGAGACGCCGAAGGCCCCCGACCATGACCGGTCGGGGGCCTTCGTACGAATGGGCGCGGACGGTTTCGAACCGCCGACATCTGCCTTGTAAGTTCGGCCGGACGACTGCCGCCCCTACTCGCACGGCCACCCTCGGCGCTGCTGATGGCCGTCCGATTCTGCTGTCGTACGCCGTCGTTGATGCATCGACGAGAGCCATGATGACGCCAACACCGAAGGCTGCGAAGACAACAAACCGCTCCTTGCCTGTCACACTCGGGCAGCGGACGGACTACGCCGCGCTCCCCGTACCGCAAGAGGCGGTCGTCGCTCTCTATAGTCGTGGGAACTCAGATGACGATAAACAGGGAAACCATGACAACCACGAAGGTGCACCAGAAGACTGCGTTCTGTCGGCCCGTCAGTGGTTGCATCTGCTGTCCGGACTGCACCAAGGAGAACTGACGGCGGAGATGCGAAGCGAAAATCATCCTCATCGCCGCAAAGGTGAGCATGATGACCGTGAACCAGATCACTGGGTAGGCGCCTTCGTCTCCGTTCGCATCAAGGTAGATGAAGGCAGCGCCGGCAAGGGGTATCAAGGGCAGGAGCAGCTTTTTCTTCGCGGTGGTCGCTATGGGGTGTATGGCTATCACTAAGACAACGCCTGAGATGATGGCGCCTATCCACCACTGCTCAGGGGGAAGCGTCCTTGTCAGCATGACTCTCACCCTTACCTGTTCTCTGTCAAGGCATTCGCCCGAACGGTGCTTCTGTATCTCTGCCTAAAAATTTGCGCCAGAGCGTAGCGTACTGGTCGACTCCCGCCTCAGCCCTCCGCTCATCCCGGCTCCCATTCCGGCCCCCATCCCGGAGTCCGAGCGCCCCCGCCGGAGGCATCGTCTTGAAGCCGCGGGCTTGGTTCTCGACTCATGCCCCACGGGCCTATCCGTGCCCACGTCGTGCAGGACACGCAGCGCGAGGCCGTGAGTCACCTCGACCGCATGTTGAAGCGGCAGCGGCCCGACCGTGGGTGACCGCGCCCGTTGATGTGGAAGTGGATGTCAAAGACCCCCAGCCATGATCGGCTGGGGGTCTTCGGGCTGGTGGGCGCGGACGGTTTCGAACCGCCGACATCTGCTTTGTAAGAGCAGCGCTCTACCCCTGAGCTACGCACCCGTGGATGAGGCAACAGCGTACATGGATCGGCGCCCCTGCTCATAAACCGGTCGGGACGGGGCCGGGCCGTCTCCACCGGGGCCGGTGCCGGCGCCCGGGTCCCCGCACCGCCCCCCGCGCCTCCACCGGCCCGGGCGCTGCACGACGCACTGGACGTTCCGCTGCGGCCTGCCGTCGGCAGGCTGGGAAGGAGACCGGCATGATCATCGACATCCCGGAGGG